>JAUWSP010000449.1 GCA_030610025.1 Acidobacteriota bacterium
CTATATGGCTGCCACGCAGCTCATGACGGGCCGAGGGGGTTGGCCCAATTCGGTCTTTCTGACGCCCGATCTGAAGCCGTTCTTCGCTGGTACCTACTTTCCCCCGGTAGATCGTGGGCAGTTGCCTGGGTTCCCGAAGGTACTGGAGAGGCTCCATGCTGTCTGGCGCGAGCGGCCCGAGGCAGTCGAAGCCAGAGCCGCGGAGCTCTCCGAGGCCCTCCGGAGAATGCTGAGCGAAGGGGAGCAGTCTTCGTCCCCGGACTGGACAGAAGCGTCGGCCAAGGCGGTGCAGCAGCTCGAAAGTCAGTACGACCCGGTGTGGGGAGGATTTGGCCAGGCGCCGAAGTTTCCGATGCCGACCAGCCTGTCGCTGCTCTGGCATCAGGCCGAGCTCGGGGACCAGAAATCCCGAGAGATGGTCGTGCAGAGCCTCGAGAAGATGGGTCGGGGGGCAATCTATGACCACCTATCCGGTGGCTTTCACCGCTATACCCTCGATCGAGAATGGCGGGTTCCGCACTTCGAGAAGATGCTCTACGACAATGCTCAGCTGGCGGAGCTGACGGCAGTCGTGGCGTCGGCCACCGGTGAGCTCGAGCTGGAACGCCTGGCGCGTGGCACCTTCGATTTCGTTCTCGAGCAGATGCGTCTCGACAACGGTGCCTTCAAGTCGGCCATCGATGCCGAGACCCGAGGTGTCGAAGGGGCCTACTACGTGTGGACCCGTGAGCAGATTCAGGAGGCGCTGGGGGAGCAGCGGTATCGGGAGCTGGCTCCCATCTTCGGTTTCGAGACCGAGCCGAACTTCGAGGCCGAGCGCTACACCCTGTTCTATTCGTCTCCACTGGCCGAACAGGCCCGCGACCGCGGCATTGCCGAGAAGGAGCTCTGGAAGATCCTGGAACCTGGACTCTCGAAGCTGGAGAGCGTCCGGGCGAAGCGCGAGTTTCCCCTGGTGGATGACAAAGTCCTGACCGACTGGAATGGGTTGATGATCGCCGCACTCGCCCGAGGGGGAGCTGCCCTCGATGAGGCTCGCTACATCGAAGCGGCGGCGGAGGCAGCCGACTTTCTTCTGCAATTGAAAGACGATTCGGGTGTGCTGCTCCACGTCTGGCGGTCGGGTGAAGGCAGGATTCGAGCTTTCCTGGATGACTACGCCTTCTTGATTCGCGGGCTCCTGGCTTTGGAGGAAGCTACCGGAAATGCGAGGTGGTTGAACGAAGCGGAGGCATTGGTGGCCCAGATGGAGGCTCGCCTCGGGGATCCTCTGGGTGGTTACTTCAAGTCTGATTCCGATTCCGCCTTGTTGGTGCGAAGCAAGACGGCCACCGATGGCGCGGTCCCTTCCGGCAACGGAGTAGCAGCGCTCGGTCTGCTTCAATTGGCCGAGCGCACCGGCAAGGTCGAGTACCGGCAGCGAGCGGCAGCTGCAGTGCGGGGTTTCAATCGGGTCTTGACGGTTCAGCCGGCAGCGGCCCCATCGCTGACGCTCGCCGCTGGAGATCTGGCCCGCAGTGAGGTGGCGATCCAGTCTGCCGGACCTGGGGGCTCGACGATTCTGGGAAGCTCAGGGGCTGGTGATCTGGCCCGTGAAGTCGTGTCTCTGCAGGCGGGGCTGGATGAGTCTGCGCAGCGCGGCGAGTGGGCAGGCTTCTGGCTGACCCTGTCGATCCGAGAGGGTTGGCACCTCAACGCCAATCCTGCCAGTCTGGAATTCCTGAAACCGACACGGGTCGAGGGCCCGGTGAGGGCGATGCGCTATCCGGCGGGTCGAATGCTGGATCTGGCATTCGCAGACCGCCCCTTGAGTGTGTACTCCGGGACCCTTACGCTCGAAGGCGAGCTTGCCGATGGCGCGACAGGGGTTCTTCTCACCTACCAGGCATGCGACGATCGGCGCTGTCTGCCGGCGATTACCAGGGAGGTGACCGTCGAGGCTCCTGGATCTCCGAGGTAGTTGTTGAAGGGTAGAGCTCTGAGGGCTGTCGATTTCACCTCGATTCGGGCGCAGGATCGATCTCACGCCAGTGTTTCTAGGGTATGCGGTAGGTGAAATAGAGACCGGCTCTTCGAGTTGGTAGCCGCCTGAGTGTTGACTCGACCCTGTTGCCAGCAGAGGATAGTGCGTCCTTGAAGCAGGTATTGGAAATGAGAGTCAATCCCATCGTACGTTTCGCAGTCGAGCGAAGGGTCACCATGGGGATGATCATCCTGGGTGTGTTCGTTCTGGGATGGCTGTCGCTGATGCGCCTGCCTCTCGAGTTTCTACCCAGTTTCTCGTCATCCAACATCACCGTGATGGCTCCATATCGCTCCTCGTCGCCGGAGGAGGTGGAACGCCTGGTGGTTCGACCTCTCGAGGATGCGCTCGGCACGATCAACGGAATTGAGACGATGTCGGCCAACGCTGCGGCGGATAGTGCCCGCATCACGCTGTCTTTCGTAGATGGTACCGACATGGACATGGCTGCGGTCGATGTGCGAGATCGGGTCGACCGGGCTCGCCATCTGCTTCCCGATGACCTGGAACGGGTGAACATCTGGCGTTTTCAGACCAGCGACATCCCGGTCTTGCGTTTCGACATCAGCGCCGATTGGCCGGTGGAGCGATTCTACGACTTCACCGAGAACGTGCTGCAAAGGCGTCTCGAGCGCCTCGAAGGCGTTGCCCAGGTCTCGGTCAGTGGGATCCGGACACCCGAGTTGCAGGTCCTGCTCGATCCGAATCGACTCCAGGCGCACAAGGTGGATGTGCGGGAGTTGGTAACTCTTCTGCGGGACAGCAACCTCAACGTCTCGGCGGGTGACATCAAAGAAGGGAGTCGAAAGCTGCTGGTTCGCAGCGTCGGCGAGTTCGAGACTCCGGACGAGATTCGAGGCCTGCCCTTGAATCGAGAAGGCTTGCGCCTGGGAGATGTCGCCGAGGTGGTCTATGGACTACCGCAGCAGGAGCAGTTCAATTACCTCAACGGTCGGGAGGCGGTCACGGTCTTCATCAACAAGACCTCCAGCGCCAACGTTCTGGCGGTCGTAGATCGTGCCAAGGACGAGCTCGACGCCATCAGCCGGCTGCCCGAGGCGGCCGGCCTCGAATACCACATCTTCAACGACGCCTCCGTCGATGTTCGCAAGGGCCTGGGCCAGCTGGGCAATGCGGGGCTCATCGGTGGCCTGCTGGCCATCGGCGCCATGTATCTCTTTCTCCGCCGGTTTCGCACCACTGCCCTGGTAGCCCTGGCCATTCCGATCTCAGTTGTCGCCACCTTCGTCCTCATGTATCTGATGCGACAGGCCGGTATTGTGGACATCACCCTCAATGTCGTGAGCCTTGCTGGACTGATGCTGGCACTGGGAATGCTGGTGGACAACTCGGTCGTCGTCATCGAGTCGATCTTTCGACATCGCAATGAGCTCGGTGAAGACTCGCGCACTGCCGC
>JAUWSP010000049.1 GCA_030610025.1 Acidobacteriota bacterium
CCGTGGTTGACCCGGGGGATCTTCGAGCTGGTTGGGCGGCACTGAGGCACTGAGGCCTTGGGGCAGTGGGGCGGCGTGACTGTAGGGGCCTAGCCCGACCTTCTCACCAACGTTCTACTGCCAGACCGGATCTGCCCGAACTTACTACGTTTTCCGCCCTCATCCCTCCTCGCCGTACTTCAAGTACGCCTGCGGGGGCTTCAGTTGTCAGGCCTTGTACCTCCGGACATCTTCGTCCTTTCGCTACGAAGCTGGTGAGAAGGTCGGGCTAGGGGCGGCGGGGCTCAAGGGGTTAGGGGGGTTGGGGGGCCAGCTCGAAGGAGAGACTTTCACTGGCCTGGCTGACTGCTGCCTCGTAGGCCTCGCCTTCGACCAGATCGTGCAATCGATCGCTGATCGGCAGGACCATGGACATGGGGTGCCAGTTGGCCGGTTTGCCGCTGACAGTGTCGATGACGCGACCCTCCGAAACAGCGTTGGTGGCTGCGGCCAGGGGCATCTCCTGGATGGCCTCATGGACATTCCTGAACCAGGCCTCGTCGACCGGATCGACAAACCGGAGGAATTTCTTGCCCTTGACTGCCAGGTAGAAGTGCGAGGGTACGAAGACTAGGCCATCCAGTCGCAGGCGATCGCAGATCAGGATGAGAAGGGAGGCGACATCGCCCAGGAGTCCGAGCCCCGGGTAGGTCTGACCCGGCAGTGGCTGCTGATTGATGAATCTGGAGCGGGGGTTCTGCATCAGCAGCCACTCGAGACTCAGCAGCTCCATCGAAGGTATCGAGTGCCTGTCGAAACGGACACGGAGCTCCATCAGAAGCTCTTCGAGATCGCGATCGCTGAAGATTCGTAACGTGTCCCCCGAGCTTTCCCCAAAAGAAAAAGCCAGGGTAGGAGTGGCGAAGCCCATCCTGCGAAGGTGCTCCAGGATACCCGTCGACTCGAGGACGAGCTCCATTTCATGGAGCGAGAGGTGTCCGAGAAACAGAGGGTCCTGGCCCACCGCGCCGAGGTTGCCGAGCAGCTCCGCCTCGGTCAGGCCCCAGTCATCGCTGGCGGCCCCTGGCCTGGCCATCGTGGCGCCCAGGCTGTGGGCCATCTGCCGATAGCGGGCCAGGGTGGCCTCTTCGGTGGTGGGTGGCTCGACGACGTTGCCGCCGCTGAGCAACCAGGAAAAGGAGCGGGCGCTGTAGCGCCAGGTCTCACCACCGTAGCCGCCAGCCAGCAGAATGACCAAAGGCAGTCCATGCTGAGATCGTATCTGCTCGATGACGAAGCAATCTCTTTGCAGCATTCCGGTGGGCGTGATGGCCCAGTTGCCAATGCGATCGTCGTGAGCCGGGTCGGTACCGGCCAGGTAGAACACCAAGCCTGGCCCCACGTCTCGGATCAGCCCTGGAAGCGTCGACTCGATCGCTTCGAGGTACGTGGCATCCTCGACATCGTCGCCGAGCTCGACCGACAACGAGGCTCGTGCCGGCGCGTCGTCCCAGCTTTGATTGTGAATCGAGAATGTGAATACCGAGTCGTCGTCGGCGAAGATCTCGCGGGTGCCGTTGCCATCGTGAATGTCTAGATCGACGATCAGGATCGGTTCGGCGAAGCCCTCTTGTCGGACGCGGCGGATGGCGACCGCGACATCGTTGAAGATGCAGAAGCCCCTGCCCGAATGGACGCCGGCGTGGTGAAAGCCACCGCCCAGATTGACTGCGATCCGCTCCCTTTCGAGGGCCAGGCGGGTTGCCGCGAGAGTACCGCCGGTAGCGGCTCGCTGGGCCTGGAGCGCTCGTTGGTGCAGGGCGGGCCAGACATCCATACCGATGATGGCAACCAGGGATTCGGGCTCCCGTAGGGCATCGAGATAGGCGGCCGAGTGGGCCAGGTGGAGATCCCTCAGAGAGGCGGTGGCGACCCGATGGACCTGTCTTGGCCGCATCAGCCTCTCGGCCAGCAGGAAATCGAGGATTCGCTCTGCGCGATGGATGTCGATCGGTGATCCTCCCAGATCGACCGGGTAGTCGGGAGAAAAGAAGAATTCGGTGGAAGGACGCCCAACCTTCGACCGGAACCGATCCCAGGTGCGGCGAAGGAGGGGTGCAAGCGGTGCAGGGCCTTCAGTCACGTTCGAGAGTCACCCTACCACCATGGGCGGATGCCCGCGGTCTCAGTCGGGCGCTCCGGCCATGGTGACCAGGGTGGCACCCCATCCCCCCGCGTCACCGGTGGCGTCGGCAAAGGAAGCGACGCGTGAATCGCGCTCCAGGATCTTTCGAACCGTCTGACGCTGCACTCCGCGCCCCTTGCCGTGAATGATCCGCACATGGGTCCAACCCTTCTCCTGGGCTACCTCCAGGTAGCTGCGGACGAGATCGGCGACCTCGGATGGGGGAAAACTGTGGAGATCCAGGACGTCGGTCAGCGGCAGCTCTATCGGTGCTCCGGGGTCGAGGTCGTCGTGCATGGTCACCGGATCCGGGGGCTATTTGAACATCTTGAGGAAGGTGAGGAAGAGGGTAAAACCGTCATCGGGACCGGCAACCGGTACGCCTGCATCGAGCCGCACCAGCGTTTTCCAGGGGCCGACAATGGTGCCTGCGATGCCCAGGCCGGCCAGGAGCTCCTGGTCGAGCCCTTCCGGCTTGTCGGTCGCCAGAGCCCCATCAACGAGACCCTGGAGCCGGAATAGCTCCCCCATTTCGATTCCGTAGCTCAGGTGCATGGCCGTGGCGCTCTGCGCCCGAATCTTGCCGCTCTGGTAGCCATGCACTCGAATCTTGCTGAAAGATCCAAATTGATACTTGCTGAAGCGGTCCAGGTCCTGTCCATCGACGTACTCGAGTTGAACGCCGAACTTGCGAAATTGGGGGAGATGAAAGGTCTTGGAAATGGAAGCCTGCCATTTCAGATAGTCCTTGGTCTCCGGATCGTACTCGCCGGAGTCCGGGATCCCCCAGGGCTCCCAGGTGGATCGATTGGAATAGCTACCCTTCACTTTGAATCGATAGCCACCGCGGGTATAGGTGACCCGTAGACCGAGCTCGTTCGTGAAGTGGTCCTGTGGCAGGACGAACGCTTCCGCCGTATCATCCGAGCGGCTATAGGCGCTGTGCCGCAATTCGTATTGCAGGTTGACCTTGGTGAAGGCGCCTATCAGGTGCCCGAGCTCGGCGTCGATGCTGGCCGGTCGCTCTTTGACATCGGCAGCCTCGAGCTCTTCACCCTGGCGATACAAGGTGTCCGTGAAGGGTACCGCGACGAGAAACAGATCGGATGAGGCGCTGAAGTCAGAGCCCAGCACGTTGGTGTCAGCGATGCTGGCGGAGGCCAGGGCGCCGGCGAAAAGCGCGTTGACCTGAGCGCCGGTCCCCTTGAAATCGAGGGAAAAATAGTCGACGCCGAGCAACGGAAGCGGGTAGTCGAGCGCATCATCGTGGAAAACACCACCGGCCAGGAACAGGCGGCTGGAATCGAATTTCTCCTGCACGACACGCTCGCCGGTCTTCTTGTCCGGTACCAGGTACCGAAGGCCCTCCGGAGTCTCGCGAACCATGGTCGCGTCGGACTCCAGCGCTGCGCTGCGCTCGGCTTCGAGATCCGAGACATTGAGCTCTACCGCTGTCAGCAGAGTCTCCTTCTCGACCACGGTCGTGGTGTTGAAGATCGACCAGATCTGCTGGCTGACCACTCGCAGCGGTAGCCAGTAGCTTTCAGGCTGCCACTCGGCCGGCTGACCCTGGGAATCGATCGGACTGTAGTGGAGGGTCTCCTCGTTGGAAACGACATCACCCTCCAGACCCAGCTGTACGGCTCGTGAGCGGACACGTACGAAGAGCTCCCGATCAATCCAGACCGTGCCGCGGAAGAGGCTCTTCTCAGAGTCGCCGGGTCGGGGGCGGAAGTCCACGACCCAGCAGTCGCGACCTTCAATGGAATCCGTTCCTCTGAGGTGATAGGTGTAATCACGGGTGAAGTTGATCTCGAGCGGCAGATTTGCGGCTCGTTCGGGTTGGATCAGGGGAATTTGCGGCGCCTGCCTGCCCTTCCACTTGAGGCCGTTGACGAAGAAGTGCTCCCACACCCAGTCCGTTCCGGAGCCCCGCTGATAGAAGAGGCGCCCTTCGAAGGTGACTTCCAGGCCCTGTGTGCTGAACTCGAAACGGAGGTGGGTCGTATTCGTACCCCGGTAGTTATCGAGCCTTCGGGACTGTGAGTCCTCCACGGCCTGCATGCGGCGAAGGATCTCCTCGACCGGGAGGGATCGCTCCGAGACAACCGTCAGCTCGTCCTCCAGGCCCCGGTCTCCCTCGCGCTCGGCAAGCGTCTGCCTTTCGAGCTGCAGGAGGCTCACTCGCTGCCCCTGTTCCCATCGAAGTTCCAGTCCCTGGCTCGATCGCAGCCCGCCGTAGAGATCGAGGCTCAGGCCAGACTCCAGGTCGGTTCGGGATGGCTGACGCAGACTGGTGTCAGAAAAGGTGACCACGGCTTCGGCCGAGCCGGCATCATGCTCGACGATGACTCGCAGTCCGAGATCTTCGCCCCGAACGAAGCTCCAGGCCTCGGCATTGCCGAATGGGGTGGAGTAGGGGTCGTAGGACAGGTCACCTCTGAACTCGAGGGCGAGCAGCTTGAGCGGCTTCAGACTCGGCGATCCGCCAACAGGCTGCTGGAACAGGGTCATCGACGCGCCTGCCACGGTGTTGCGGGCTGCCTGGGATAGAGCGAGCTCCGCCGGATCCGGGAAGGGCATCGCGTCCAACACCACAGGCTTGCCAGGATCGAGCTCGGTGAGGAGCTCCGTGATGGGTCTGAGCTGTGTCGAGTCGACGGGCTGGAGGACTACGCCGTCCAGGTAGGCGGCTACGTCCTGCTCGAAAAGTCGGCGCAGTGACTCGTGGTCAGGGGCCAGAGGCTGGGAGAAGACACCGGAGTCGGGTTGGGCGCCGGTCAGCGTGACCGTGGCTCTCTTCAGCAAGAAGGAGTATTGCTCGGGGTCGAGTGGTTCGTGGGGCGAATCAGCAGGCTTCCAGAGCACCTGGAACTGGGTACCTGGGCCGGCCTCCTGAGCCAGGCGTGAAGCAACCGCCAGCTCGCTCTCGAGGCTCTCGAGGTGCTCGATCAGAGGTGCCGGAGTGCGGAACTCGAGGCCCAGAAGAGGAGTGGCCCCGCTAGCCACGATCTGCCTGGCAGGAGCGGCTGTCGCGGTCTCTGTGAGCTCGACGGACCAGGCAACGAAGAAGGTGGAATCTTCATCGATCCGGGGTGCTTCCTGCAGCTGGGGCAGCAGGCTCGCTGGATCGCCGGTTCGAATTCCGGCGCAGGGGCTGCAAGCCGGAGTTACAGCTTGTGCTGCCGGGGCCACTGAGGCCAGCGCGAGACCCCAGAGCACCATCATCGAAGCCCGAAGGGCTCGATCCGGGTCGATGGATTTCAATGAGAACGACCACATGGTTGCGGGAAGCTTCTCGTGCCAGTTCGGTCCAGCTCGACTCGCCGGACTTCGACTCAGGCTGATGTCGGCGGAGCTTGTCCTTCGTTCATGCCTTGAGCCGGCTCGTGAGTGCCATCGAGGTCAGGATGCGTCGCCGACTGCCGTTGCCGGAGACGGATCCGATACCTTTCGACCCAGCCAGAGAACCCCGCCAACGATGACTACGGCTCCCACGGCGAGTGAGATCCATGGGCTCAAGCCGTATGCCGTGGGGATGTCTCCAATCAGCATTCCCAGCACGCCCATGCTCAGGGCGTACGGGAGCTGGGTTCGCACGTGAGCGATGTGGTCGGAGCCCGAAGCCGTGCTGGAGAGGATCGTGGTATCCGAGATGGGAGAGCAGTGGTCCCCCCAGACGCTGCCGGCCAGAACGGAGGAGATGGTTCCGACCAGTACCGCACTGTAGCCGTCGCTACCGAGAGCCAATCCGGCGCCGACGGAAAGCCCGTGGGCGATCGGAACCACCAGCGGCATGAGGATCCCGAGGGTGCCCCAGGAGGAACCGGTCGCAAAGGACACGGCGGCCGAGAGGAGGAAAATCAAGACCGGAAACCAATGAGGGGAGAGAATGTCCTGGGACAGTCCGACCAGGAATTCTGCTGTCTGCAGATCGCTGCAAACCGTGCCGATGGACCAGGCCAGGATCAATACGATCAGGGCCATGAAGATCGACTTGAAGCCCTCGACCATGGCGCCGACACCCTCGCGCAGGGTGAAGATTCGCTGTGCCAATGGAAGGCCAAATGCCAAGATCAGTCCTCCCAGACTCGCCCAGCAGAGGGCCGCGATGCTGTCGGCATTGCCGAAAACCTCTCGCAGCCAGGCTCCAGTGGTCTCGACATCAGCCCGCTCGAGACCGGAGCTGCCACTCGAGTACATTCCACCAATCGTGATCCCGATTACCGCGAGGATGGGCACCACGGCGTTGATGGCTCTCCTGGGTGCTCCGGGTGGCGGCTCGAGGATGTCGGCGTTGAAATTGGCCAGAGGCACCGCACCATCTGCCAGGAGCTTGCCGGTTCTTCGTGCTCTGCGCTCTGCCTTGAGCATGGGGCCGAAGTCCCTGCCAGTCACGGCGATGGTGAAGCCCAGGATCAGCGCAAAGATAGGGTAGAAGCGGTAGGGAATCGAAGCCACGAACGTGGTGTAGGCGTTGAAGGGTATGTCCGCCACGACAAACGCCGCCGCTATGAGTCCGACCTCGAAGCCGATCCAGGAGGAGATGGGGAAGACGCTGGCTACCGGAGCTGCGGTGGAGTCGACGATGTAGGCGAGTTTCTCGCGGCTGATCTTCAGGCGATCGGTGATGGGACGCATGGTAGAGCCGACGATCAGCGTGTTGGCATAGTCGTCGAAGAAGATCATGATTCCCAGCGCCCACGTTGCGAACTGGCCCCGCTGCGGGCTGGTCGCGAAAGGTCTGATCTTCTCCACGATCCCCAAGGTGCCACCACCCTTGTTGATCAGGCCGATCATCCCGCCCAGCAGCGTTGTGAACACCAAGATGGCCGCCTGGTTGGGGTCGGCGACCGAGGATGCTACGTAGTGATCGATGGTGCGGGCCAATGCGGTCAACGGTTGCCAGTTGTAGAGGAACAGGGCACCGGAGAAAACCCCCAGAAACAAGGAGAGCAGTACCTCCTTCGTGACGAGGGCGAGGCCGATTGCCACCAGAGGAGGGAGAATCGAGAGCCAGGCGGGAATCACCCGAATCGAGGCCTCCGCCCGGGCCCCTCCTGTTGCGACCTGGAGGCTGTGGCTCCCCGACGACAACTCGACGTGGTCGAGGACGATCTCGTGCTCTCCTGCGGAGAGGGTTCGCAGGTCGATGGACCGGCCGTCGAGAAGGGTCTCGAGCGGGATGAGCTCTGCGTCCGCTACGTCGAGGACCCTGACTGTAAGGGCGAGCGGCAGTCCCGTCAGATGGGTGCTGCGGGTCTCGAGCTCCAACTCGGCCGCTGCGCCCGGTTGAACGGCCAGCAGGCCGGTCAGCGCCAGGGCGAACCACAACTCCAGGTGTCGTAGGCTTGGCGGCAGGGCCTAGGCCTCCTCTTCGGCCGCAGCCTCGGGGACGGTGGAGGCCGGCAGTCCCAGTTCCTCCCTCAGCGCAGCCTCGACCTCATGGGCCAGGTCGGGATTGTCACGCAGGAACTGCTTGGAGTTCTCTCGGCCCTGTCCCAGGCGGACGTCCCCGTAGTTGTACCAGGCACCGCTCTTGCCGACCATGCCGTACTGGACCCCGAGATCAATCAACTCGCCGACGCGCGAGATGCCCTCACCGTAGTCGATGTCGAATTCCCCCAGGCGAAAGGGGGCCGCCACCTTGTTCTTGACGACCTTGACCTTGCATCTGGCGCCCACCACCTGGTCTCCGTCCTTGATGGCTGCAATCCTCCTGATGTCCAGACGAACCGACGAATAGAACTTGAGGGCCCGACCACCGGTGGTGGTCTCGGGGCTGCCGAACATGACGCCAATCTTCTCGCGAATCTGATTGATGAAGATGAGGCAGGTCTTGGACTTGGCGACGATGGCGGTGAGCTTGCGCAGGGCCTGGGACATGAGTCGGGCGTGTAGGCCGACATGGGAGTCTCCCATCTCTCCTTCCAGCTCGGCGCGAGGTACCAGCGCAGCCACCGAATCGATGACGATCACATCGACGGCATTGCTGCGCACCAGCATCTCGGCGATCTCCAGTGCCTGCTCACCGAAGTCGGGTTGAGATACCAGGAGGTTGTCAATGTCTACCCCCAGTTTTCCGGCGTATTCGGCATCCAGGGCGTGCTCGGCGTCGATGAAGGCTGCGACGCCACCCGCTTTCTGCGCCTGACCGGCGACGGAGAGGGCCAGAGTGGTCTTGCCGGAGGATTCGGGCCCATAGATCTCCACGACCCGGCCTCGCGGCAGGCCACCGGTACCGATTGCGTAGTCCACGGCCAGAGAGCCGGTCGAGACGATGGGGATGGCCAGGGCCTCTTTCTGCCCCAGGCGCATGATGGAGCCGCTGCCGAATTGGCGCTCGATCTGGGACACGGCGGTGTCGATGGCTTTCAGCTTGTCGAACGGTTTGTTTGCCATGGGTTCTACTCCTGAGATGATGCTGCCTGGTACCGGTCTCTAGACCGTACGAAGGGTATAATAGTCGCTCTACAGACGGCTGGCGAATCGCGACATGGGCTACCCCTCAGCAGGGAGGCGATGGTAGCGAATGCCTCTTCGGGCCGTCAACGCAAATAGACGGAATCCATTCGCCGAATCTTGCTCTCGAGACTTCGGCGCAGCGCTCCGGGGTTCCTCGGCTCAGGCCTGCATCGCATCGTGAACAGCCATGACAAACCCTCGGGCCTGGTCGGAGAGCTCGAGGGAGTCGAAGGCCTCGAGGTGGAAACCGGTGTGACACTCAGCGGTTTCTCGACCTTTCGAATCGGAGGTCCGGCCGAGTTCCTGGTGCGTTTGCAGGATCGGTCGGCACTCGAAGCTCTACTCTCGGCTGCGGGGCGACTCGGGCTGCCTTTCGAGATCCTCGGCCTGGGGTCCAACGTGCTCTTCCCCGATGAGGGCTTGCCCGGAGTCGTGGCTCGACTGACCGGGAATCTCGCGAGCTTTCAATTTCAGGGCGCCAGGGTGGTGGCAGGAGGTGGGATGGCGCTCGCAAAGCTGGCCAGGCTGGCGGCCGAGAGGGGGCTCGAAGGGTTGGAGGCTCTGTCTGGCTTCCCTTCGACCGTGGGTGGCGCTGTCCGGATGAATGCCGGCAGCTATGGGGTCGAGATCCAGGATGTGCTGGTCGAGACCTGTGTGGTGGATCGGGACGGTCGGAGTCGGTGTCTGACCGTGCAGGAGCTCGAGCCCTCCTATCGTCGAACCATCCTGCAGGGTTCGGGCAGCGTCGTAGTCAGTGCTACGTTTCAGCTCCGAGAAGGCAGTGCCGAGAAGGCTCTAGGGCGGATCGAAGAGCTCAATCGGCGCCGGTGGGCCAGCCTTCCTTCGGGCCGGCCCAATGTCGGCTCGATTTTCAAGAACCCCGAGGGCGAGTACGCAGGGCGGCTGATCGAGGCCTGCGGCCTGAAAGGATCCTGTTGCGGCGACGCCCAGATCAGCCCTCGGCATGCGAACGTCATCGTCAACAACGGCAAAGCCAAGGCCTGGCAAGTGTTGGAGCTGATGCTCACCGTCAGGCAGGCGGTCGACGATCGTTTCGGAGCGCAGCTGGTGCCCGAAGTCGAGCTGCTGGGCTCGCTCCGCAACCGGTGGCAAGAGGCTCTGGATCAGGCGTCGGAGGGGAGCCGTTAGAGGGATTCGTCTGTGCTACGATTCCCGCCGCTTTCGGACCGGAAGATCCTGCCCGGGGGCGCAATGCCTAACTGAGAACAGATCGTGAGAGCTCGACAGACCATGGTCAGGCTGCTTCTGGCCTCCATCTCGACAGCCGGTGTGCTGCTGGCCGCCTGCTCGGCGAAGGATGCCGACCCACCAGAGGGCGAGCTCCGTCCGAATGTGATCCTGATCTCCATCGATACCCTGCGACCGGACCACCTCGGGTGCTATGGCTATCAACCAGACACGAGCCCAGCCCTGGACGCTTTGTGTGAGGACTCGGTGGTCTTCGAGGAAGCGATAGCGCAAGCCCCCTCCACGCTGCATTCTCACGCCTCGATGTTCACTTCGCTATTGCCCCATCATCATCTTGCCACCTGGTCGGGCAAGACCCGGCTGTCCGA
>JAUWSP010000583.1 GCA_030610025.1 Acidobacteriota bacterium
GGCTCGAGGGGAAGGGAGGTCAACGCTGCGACTTTCGATCCCACCGGAGACATCATCGTTTCGGGCGACGCACAGGGTATTCGAGTGGGTCTGACTCGGGGCGGCGAGCCGCATCTTCTCCTTTCGAGCGATCGCGATATGGACAACCTCGCCGTCTCTCCTGACGGTCGGTGGATCGCCTCCGAGGCCAATGCCGAAGACTACGCCATCCGCCTGTGGCCCATGCCCGACCTCGAGAAGCCACCGCTCCACACGTTGTCACGCGAAAAGCTTCTCGCCAAGCTGAAATCCCTCACCAACCTCCGCGCCGTCCGCAACGAAAACTCCTCGACCGGCTGGAAGATCGAGATCGGCCCCTCCCCGGCCTGGGAGGAGGTGCCGACGTGGTGAGTTGCCGCCACTCCAATGCTTTTAGAGGTACGTCGCCATGACTCCACAGGTGAAACTCCTTGGCACCAGCACTTTCGTTTTCGGGCTATGTCTTCTCTGTGCAACCGGACAGGTATCAGCCCAGGAGGAGACAGGAAACCTCTACGGCATTGTCACCGACACTGGAGGCGATTTCCTCCCTGGGGCCACCGTCGAGCTATCCGGGATGGGGGCTCCCAGGACTCAGCTCGGGGATGCCGATGGCAATTTCCGATTTCTGGGTCTCGATCCTGGCAGGTATACCCTGAAAGCTAGCCTGGACGGTTTCTCGACTGTCGAACAGCCCAATATCTCCATCCGCATCGCCCAGAACACATCGATCGATCTGCAGCTAATCCCCGCCATCGAAGAAATCATCAGCGTAACGTCTGAGAGTCCCCTGCTCGACGAGCGCAAGCTCAGCGCGGGCACCACGGTCAGCCAGGTCGAGCTCGAAACGATCCCGACAGCCCGAGATCCCTGGGCGATTTTGAACCAGACCTCGGGAGTCGTGGTTTGGGAGGTCAACGTCGGAGGCAGCTCGAGCGGTCTTCAGTCGTGGTTTCGGGGGCAGGCCACCAGCATGGACGAGAACGACTTCATCCTGGATGGTGTGCAGATCACGTCCTCGGATTCACTCGGTTCGTCGTCGACCTATTACGACTTCGACCAGTTCGCAGAGATCCAGATGACGACTGGAGGCAACGACATCACCAAGAACACCGGAGGGGTGGCTATCAACATGGTCACCAAGCGGGGCACGAACGAATTCCGCGGCTCGGCCCGGTTTCTGCTGACCGATGGATCAGGCTACTTCGGACTTCTCGAGCAGGCCGATTCGGGTTTCGATGAGAACGACCTCGGGCCTGGCCAAGAGGGTTTCGTCCCCACCCGGATCGATCGTATTCAGGACATGGGCTTCGAGGCGGGAGGGGCTGCCTGGAAGGACCGGGTCTGGTTGTGGGGCTCGTGGGCGCAGAAAGACATCAACATCGTTGCCGGAAGTGGCCAGAACGATCGAACGGTGCTCGAGAACGCTGCAATCAGACTCAACGCCCAGTTTTCCAGGAGTAACTCCTTCGTCGGCTCCTACAACACAGGAGACAAAAGAGTCGTTGGGCGAGGAGCTCAGCCGTCGTGGGACGCCTCGGCAACCTGGAACCAGCGTAGCACGACGGGGATCACGAAGCTCGAAGACAGTCACGTCTTCGGCTCGAGTTTCTTCTTGAGTGGCCAGTACTCCTTCGTCGATGGGGGCTTTTCGCTAGCTGCCCTGGGGGGGTGCGGCCTCGACCAGCCCGCTGTGCCCTATCCCGGTGGCGAGATGAACGTGGATGCCAATGGCTTCCAAACCAACGGCTTTTGCGGCGACAATAGCCAACCGAAGGAGGAATGGAAACTCGACGGCTCCTACTTCTTCACAACGTCGAACTTGAACCACGAGCTCAAGTTCGGCGGTCGGATTCGGGAAGCGAGCCAGGAAGATGCCTGGTCCTATCCCGGCCGGAACATATCGCACTACCACGGCGCCGTAGCTGATGTGCAGGA
This sequence comes from Acidobacteriota bacterium, assembly GCA_030610025.1. Lineage (GTDB taxonomy): Bacteria > Acidobacteriota > Thermoanaerobaculia > Multivoradales > JAHEKO01 > JAUVRX01. Next base: position 1,957 of record JAUWSP010000583.1, read on the forward strand.
TCCTGACTTGCTGTCGTGGCTGGGTCTACCGCCCGAGAGGGCCAGCGACGCCCATATGGTGTATGCCTACCGCCAGGGGCCGGTCCCGATCACCGTGAACACCAGGTCAATCTGGGTGCAGGACACGATGACGATGGGTCCATGGACCTTCAACGCCGGTCTGCGCTACGACGTGCAGGATGGTGAGAACCGGGCCGGAACGGTCGCCGCCAACCCGGCGTTTCCGGAGGTTATGCCCCCTTTGGTGTTCGAAGGAAACGACGCTGATGGGATCCGCTGGTCGAGCCTCTCACCGCGCTTGGGGCTCACCTATGCTTTGGGAGAGGAGCACAAGACCTTGCTGCGGGGTAGCTTCTCGCAGTTTCCTGACGCCCTTAAACAGAACCCCATCCGTCGTGCCAATCCCGTCGGCGCACAGTACGCTTGGATCGTCTTCATCGACGGTCCCGGGGGTTACCCGGGCTTTTACGATGAGGGCGAGCAGTACTCGGTTGGCGGTGGCTACGCCGGCTTCGACCCAGCAAATCCCACTTCGCTTTCCACCTCCAACAAGAACGATCCCGATATGGATCCGGCCCTCACCCGTGAGCTCATCCTGGGAGTGGAGCACGCCTTCCTGCCCGA
>JAUWSP010000031.1 GCA_030610025.1 Acidobacteriota bacterium
CACTGACGCGCGCCATGCACTCCGGGCAGATGGTGTGGAGGTCCCGCTCGTGAAGAGTGAAGTCTGCGTCGCAAAATCGACAGGAGGTGGACTCTGCGAGGCGGGGTGCTCCGCAAGCTGAGCATCGGACCACGGCGGCGTCGTGAGGCGACGGGGCCGGCACCTCGATCGTGGCGCTGCAGAGGCAGTGGAAACGGTCTCCGGCCGCTAGCTCACCAGCATCGTATTGGCGCTTGCAGGCAGGGCAAGAAACGAGAAGCCGCATGCGAACAGGATGGTGCAAACCCAACTCGGAGTCAATTGAATGCGTCTGGAGGCGCAAGCGGCCTGAAGTTGCCTGAAACAAATGGCGATTCCGATACGTAGAAACGAGCGTCGGAACCAATACGGGACAGCAACCCATGCCAGGACGATGGAGGCTGACATGACAGAGCGATACGAAGTGAAGAACGGCGCCAGGAAGGGCAAGAAGATGTGGCGGTGGCTGTCGTTGGCCGCCGCAGTTCTCCTGCTGGTCGCTGGTGCTGTGACCATGATAAATGTGAGTGCCACCCGAGCCAACGGTGCGTCGACGGCAGAGGAGAGTGCGGACACCTCCGAGAGCACCGAAGCGACGGAGAAGGACTCCGGCGACGAGAAGAAGGGCGAGGAGGAAGGCGACGAGGCCAAGACGCCAGTGCCGGTGGAAGTGGCCTCGGTGTCGGAAGGTTCCGTCTCTGCCTACACCAGCTCCACAGCCAACCTGGTAGCCGAGAACGAGGTCAAGGTCCTCTCCGAGGTCGAGGGACGTGTCTTGACGTTGAGGGTCGAAGAAGGTGATTGGGTCAAGAACGGGCAGGTCCTGGCGACCCTCGTGAGGGACGACGAGGAGATCGCGTTCAAGAAGGCGCAGCTCCAGGAGACCAATGCCCGCGCGGCCTTCGACCGGGCCACGGAATTGGTGGAAAGGGAGCTCATCAGTCGCGAGGAGTTCGACAAGCTGACCATCGAATACGAAATCGCTGGTCAGGAGCTTGCAGAAGCCGAATGGGCGCTGAAGAAGACCACCATCATCGCGCCGTTCACAGGCCGGGTCACGGCTCGGATGACGCAACTGGGCCAGCATGTTCGGCCTGGCGACGAGTTGTTTCAAGTGACCGATTTCGATCCGCTGGTGGCCCGTATCTATCTGCCGGAGCGCGATGTTCTGGGGCTGGAGGAAGGCCGAGACGTCCAAATCCGGCTCGATGCAGCCGACGAAGTGTATTTTGCGGGACGGATTCGTCAGATCAGCCCTGTCGTCGACACCTCGACCGGAACCGTGAAAGTGACGGTCGAAGCCACCGATCCGCCCAAGCAGGTGCGACCCGGTAGCTTCGTTACCGTGAATATCGTGCGCGAGACGCATCCCGCCGCGCTGCTCCTGCCCCGCGAGGCGGTGCTCAGAGAGCTTCAGAAGGCTCATGTGTACGTGGCTGCAGACGACGTAGCGGAGAAGAGAGCGGTGACTCTAGGCCTCGAAGAGGGAGACCTGATCGAAGTCATCTCCGGCGTCGAGGCCGGTGACCGGGTGATCGTGACCGGACAGGGTGGCCTGAAGGATGGCTCCGCCGTCAAGATCCTGATCGCCGACGCCAACGTGGGATAGGGCTGACAGTCATGCGCCTCGTCGAGTTTTCCTTGCGCCGTCGGGTGACGGTCTCCATGGTAGCTGTCGCCCTCGTTCTCTTCGGTCTCGTAGCGTTCAGCCGACTCTCCATCAATCTGCTGCCGGATCTTTCCTATCCCAGCCTGACCGTGGAGACCAAGCTCTCGGGCGCCGCGCCCGCCGAGATGGAATCCCTGGTCTCTCGCCCCATCGAGGAGTCGGTGGGCATCGTTGCTGGGGTCAAGCGATTGACCTCCGTGTCGCGTCCCGGCCTGTCTCAGGTGACGATGGAGTTCGAGTGGGGCCGCAACATGGACTTCGCCTCGCTCGATGTGCGGCAGAAGCTCGATGTCGTGAGGCTCCCACGGGATGTGACCAAACCCGTGGTGCTGCGCTTCGACCCGACGAACGACCCGATCCTGCGCCTCTACATGCAGGGGACGGACGACCTCTACCAGCTGCGCTATGTGGCCGAGGAGGTGCTGAAGAAGGACCTGGAATCCACCGAGGGTGTGGCCGCCATCAAAGTCAACGGTGGTTACGAAGAGGAGATCCAGGTCAGGGTCGACGAAGGCAAGTTGGCGCTCCTGGGCCTGAGCATCCAGGCCGTGAATGAGGCGCTGCTCAAAGACAACGTGAACCAGGCTGGTGGCAGTCTCTACGAGGAGGAAGCCCGCTATCTGGTGCGCTCCAACAACGAGTTCGTGGATCTCGAGGACATCATGGATACCGTCCTTCTGGCCCAGGAGGGACGGGTCGTCCGGGTAGCGGATGTCAGTGAGGTGACTCGCGGCCACAAGCAGCGCGAAGTCATTACCCGATTCGACGGCCGCGAAGCCGTAGAGCTGGCGGTCTACAAAGAGGGAGACGCCAACACGGTACAGGTGGCCAAGGCAGTGGAGCGTCGTCTCGAGAACATCTCGAAGGAGCTCCCCGAGGGTATCGAGGTCGTTACGGGAGTCGATCAGTCCAAGTTCATTCAAGCTTCCATTCGCGAGGTCCTGAGCAATGCCCTGCTGGGTGGTGGAATTGCCATTCTGGTCTTGCTTCTCTTCCTCAAGGATGCGCGGAGCACCTTGATCATCGGAGTCTCGATCCCGATCTCCGTGATCGCCACATTCTTCCTGATGTACCGCACCGGTACCTCTCTCAACATCATGTCTCTGGGAGGGCTCGCCCTCGGGGTCGGGATGCTGGTGGACAACGCCATCGTGGTCCTGGAGTCCATCTTCAAGCACCGCGAGGCGGGAGCCACGCCTTTCGAGGCGGCACGCGACGGAGCCTCGGAGGTCGGTCGTGCCGTGGCGGCATCGACGCTAACCACCGTGGCAGTGTTCTTGCCAGTGGTCTTTCTGCAGGGAATCGCGGCGCAGCTCTTCCGCGACATGGCTCTGACGGTCTCGTTCGCCCTCCTCGCCTCGCTGGCCGTTGCCCTGACCCTGATTCCCATGATGTCGGCGCTGGCCGGTGGCGGCTCCAGCGTGGACGGTTCCACGACGGTAGCTGCAGTCCGGCAGGGTGGAAGAGTCCGTCGGGTCTTTCGGAGGGTGTTTGTCGACCTACCGTCCCTGGTGGTTCGAGGAATCCGTTTCGTGCTGCGCTGGATTGGCAAGGGGCTGACGCTGCTGGCGCTGCCCTTCTCGCGCGCCTTCGACAAGATACTGGGAATGGCGGCGGCAGCCTATCCACACATTCTTCGCGGTGCTTTGCAGGCGCGCCTGGTCGTCCTGGCAATCGTCCTGGTGGCCTTCGCGGGTTCGATCTGGATGATTCCAAGGCTCGGCTTCGACCTCGTCCCGACAATTTCTCAGGGCGAGTTCAGCTTCCTGGTGGAGCTTCCGGAAGGGACTCCGCTCGAGATCACCGATCGCTTCATCAGTGACGCCGAAGCCGTATTGGACGGCAATGAGCTGGTCGCGTCGCACTCTTCGATGGCAGGTGGTCGGGGGCTGTCCCTGACCAACACCGGCACCGAGGGTGAGAACGCGGGTCGTATCCAGGTGCGGATGGCCCAGGGTACATCGCCCGATCAGGAGGCCAGTGTGATTGCCGAGCTGCGAGAGCGCCTCGAGGTCTCCGGGCTGGCGCGCTTCAAATTCGAACGGCCGACCTTTTTCAGCTTCCGGACTCCTATCGAAGTCGAGGTCTATAGCGACAACCTGACCGAGCTGCACCTGGCGACGACAGATCTCAAGCAGCGCATCGATCAGATTCCGGGTCTGGTGGATGTCAAGTCCTCAGCCGAGTTGGGTAACCCGGAGCTGCAGGTCGTCTTCGACCGCAATCAGCTGTCCCAGCTCGGACTCAATCTGGGTGACGTTGCGGACACGCTTCGTAAGAAGGTGCAAGGCGATGTGGCCACCCGCTTCACCGAAGGAGACCGGGAGATCGACATCGTCGTTCGCTCGGTGGATCTCGGTCAGGCTTCGGTCGGCGACGTCAACAATTTCATCATCGCGCAGCGCGACTCCGTGCCCATCTACCTGAAGTCGGTGGCCGCGGTGACCCTGGTGGAAGGCCCAAGCGAGATTCGGCGAATCGGACAGAAGCGCACCGGAGTCATCTCGGGCAATCTGGCGGGCCGTGACATGGGTGCGGTGGCGGCGGATGTCCGGGCGGTTCTCGCCGAGACCCCGTTGCCGGGAGGGGTAACGGCGGCACTGAGCGGGCAAGAGGAAGAACGGACGGAGGCTGTGCGATCGATGCTCATGGCCATGGCCCTGGCGATCTTCCTGGTCTACCTGGTGATGGCCTCGCAGTTCGAATCGTTCCTGCACCCGTTCGTCATCATCTTCACCCTTCCGCTGGGAGCCATCGGGGTCATCGGAGCGCTGGCGATCACCGGCCGGACGATCAACATCGTGGCCATGATCGGGGCGGTGATGCTGGCCGGAATCGTGGTCAACAACGCCATCGTGCTGGTGGATGCCGTCAACCAGCGGCGTAGGTCCGGCATGGGGCGTACCGAGGCTCTGATCAGCGCCGGCAGTGATCGACTCAGGCCGATCCTCATGACCTCGGCGACGACCATTCTGGGTCTGCTGCCGATGGCGCTGGGGCTCGGCGAGGGAGCGGAGCTGAGAGCACCGCTAGCGATTACCGTTATCGGAGGCTTGAGCGTAGCCACGCTGCTGACCCTGGTCGTCATCCCGGTGGTCTACTCCCTGGTCGATCGCAAGCCCGACCTGATAGCTCATGAAGAGCTGGCAGCAGAGTCTGGCCCTGGCGACGGCCTGGTGGCACAGCCCGTCGGAGAGACGAGTTGATGAAGTTCTCGCACCTGGCCGTCAACCGGCCGATAACCACTGCAGTGCTGCTCATCAGTGTGCTGGTGATCGGCGGAATTGCCATCGTGCGGTTGCCGCTGGCGTACCTGCCCGAAGTGGATGTTCCCTTCATCGGAGTACAGATCCCCTATCCGAACTCCAACCCGAAGGAGGTCGAGAAGGAGATCATCAAGCCGGTGGAAGAGATCTTGTCCACGTTGTCGGGTGTCAAGACGCTCAATGCCACTGCCAGCGCCGATCAAGCCGAGTTCTTCCTCGAGTTCGATTGGGGTAACGAGCTGGACATCGTTCGCATGCAGGTCAGCGAAAAGATGGACCAGATCAAGCCGGAGCTTCCGCCGGACATCGGGGACGTCGTCATCTTCTCCTTCAACACCAGCGACATACCTGTAATCCAGGCCCGCCTATCTGCCCAGGGTGTCAACCTGTCGGAGAACTACGAGCTCATCGAGGCCCGGATTCTCAACCGAATCCGGCGGGTGCCGGGAGTGGCCAGAGTCACTCTGGAGGGCGTCGAGCCGCGAGAGATCTTCATCGACCTGATCCTCGACCGCGTCAAGAAGCACAACGTCGACGTCGGTGCGCTGATCGCGCAGTTGCGGGGAGCCTCGTCCAATCTGGTCCTGGGACAGATCGAGGACGGCGGCCTGCGATTCAGCGCCAGGGCCCTCGGCGAGTTCACCTCGGTCGAGGAGATCGGCAATCTGATCATCAACGATCGGGGCCTGAAGGTGCGTGACATCGCCGAGCTCAGCTACGAGGAGCCTCCCTATCCCCATGGGAGACATCTCGACCGGCAGTTCGCGGTGGCCCTGGAGGTCTTCAAGGAGTCCACTGGCAACACGGTCGATGTAGTGCGTAGCGTGTTGTCGGTGATCCAGAATGACATCAACAACGATCCGTTGCTGCAAGGGGTCTCACTGTTCGTCTTCGAGGACCAGGAAGAGGAGATCAGCGGTGGCCTCCACGGTCTCCTGAAGGCCGGGAACATCGGCGCGCTACTGGCGATCTTCAGTCTCTATTTCTTCCTGCGGCGCTTCGACTCGACACTCATCGTCTCCATGTCCATCCCGTTCTCGATCATCGCCGCCTGCGGCCTGATGTACTTCATGGGCAAGAGCCTCAACGTGCTGTCGATGATGGGACTGATGCTGGCGGTCGGTATGTTGGTCGACAACGCCGTCGTGGTCCTGGAGTCCATCGACCGGGTCCACAGGACCGAGCCGGACCGGAAGAAGGCGGCCAGGATCGGAGCCGATCAGGTGGCTGTGGCGGTCTCGGCCTCGACCCTCACCACGCTGATCGTCTTCCTACCCCTGATCGTCGGTGCCAAGGTGCAGCTCACGACCTGGCTGGGCGAGATTGGAATCGCCATCGCCATCGCCCTGGCCTGCTCCCTGTTCTCGTCGTTGACCCTGATTCCGCTCATGTCGGCTCACTTTCTGGGTCGGAAGAAGCCCAAGCCGGTCCAGTCCGTCGCCTGGCTCGAAGATCGCTACGTCTCCCTGCTTGGCTGGACCCTGCGGCACAAAGTCAAGACCTTCGGGTTGCTGCTTCTGGTGCTCGGGATCGGTCTGGTTCCCTTCTTCACGGGCATGGTCGAGTCGGCCATCTTCTCTGGTGCGGTCAACAAAAGGCTCTTCCTGCAGTATGAATTCGCCGACTTCACTTACAAGTTGGATGCCGAGAGGGTGGTGGACCAGGTCGAGGCGGTCCTCGATGAACACCGCGAGGAGTTTCTCATCGAATCCATCTACAGCTACTTCGCCGAGAATCGGGCCGAAACCTCGCTCGTGCTGAATCGTCAGGACCTCGATGACGACGCCATCAGAGAGCTGCGCCAGAAGGTCAGGGAGGCGTTGCCTGAGATTGCGGGGGTCGAGCTCTACTTCGACGACGAAGAAGAGGAGGGCGGCAGCACGACCTATTTCGCTGTCAAGCTCTTTGGCCAGGACACGGCAGTGCTCGAGAGTTTCGCGACAGAGGCGGCCAGGCGGGTCGAGACACTCGAAGGGGTGCAGGACATTCGGACCTCGTTTCGCGACTCGCAGCGCGAGATCCAGGTCAAGATCGACCGCGACAAGGCTCAACGTCTCGGGTTGACGGCCCAGGATCTGGCTGACATCTTCTCGTTCAGTCTCGGCTCCATGCGACTGCCACGCTTCAATGCCGGTGAGCGCGAAGTGGATACCTGGTTGGCCTTGCGACTCGAGGACCGTCAGAACCTGGAGGACCTCAAACAGATCCAGATTGGGGGCGCAGACGGCCAGAGTCCCTTTGTGCTGGGCGATGTCGCCAGTTTCGAAGTGGTGCCACGGCCAAAGGAGATCGTGCGGGAGAATCGCAAAGTCAGGGTCGCGGTGCGCGGGACCTATGAAGGAGAGACCTGGAAGGAGACCCAGGAGGAGATGGCCGGTTTGATGGATGCCTTCGATCTGCCACCGGGTTACTCGTGGTCATGGGGCGACCGGATCATCGAGCAACAGGACCAGAACTCACAGATGGGCATCAACTTCCTGTTGGCTCTGGTACTGGTGTATCTGGTGATGGCATCGTTGTTCGAGTCCCTGGTCCAGCCGTTCGCCATCCTCTTCTCGATTCCGTTCGCTCTGCCCGGAGTCGCCTGGATGTTGGCCTTGACCGGCACGACCTTCAATCTCATGAGCCAGATCGGCATCCTGATACTGATGGGAATCGTGGTCAACAACGGCATTGTGCTGTTGGATCACATCAACCGTCTCCGACGCACAGACCTGTCGAGGGACGAGGCGATCCTGCAGGCCGGGCGGGATCGACTGCGTCCGATCCTGATGACGGCAGCGACCACCATCATCGGATTGCTGCCGCTGGCGCTTCGCGGTCCGAATACCGCTGGGATCTTCTACTACCCGTTGGCCAGGACGGTCATGGGAGGACTGATGTCCTCAGCGGTGCTGACTCTTGTGGTGCTGCCTTACGTCATGATCGGAGTAGAGGGTGCCGCCCATTGGGCGAAGGGGGTCTGGAGAAGCTCCGGAAAGCGCCCCGCATCTTCATCAACCACCGATAGGCCCGCTGGCGAGCCAGTGGTGGCCGTGCCCGGTAGCTAGGAGGGTTCCTCGCTCTTGGTCGATCGATGAGAGATCTGGCAGCCGGGCCGCGGACGGTCAATCCCTTTCCCTGGTTCACGACCAACCATTCGTCCTGGGGCCCGATCTCTCATCGATCGACCCCTCTCTACGGTAGGCGAGCCGCGCCATACCGACTGAGGATCCTCCACAAGCCCTTCCGACGCTGGCGCCACAGCGCGGGGATATACTACCCGCCACATGCCCGAGTCGTCCTCGCCTCCGGCCCCCCTGACTAGAGATCTTCTGCGGGAGCTGCACGCCTTCCTGAGCCTCGAAGCGCCATTTCTGATTCGAGATCTGCCGCAGGTCACGACGGAGCACCGTCTCGAGAAAGCGCTCCTCGGGCGCATAGCCGAGCGCTATCGGACCGGTCCGGGATTCGCTGCCGACGAGCTCTACCCGGCCATGACGCACCAGATGGCCGTGTCGGGAGGGAGACGGGACCTGGAGAGCCTGGTGCGTGGCTTCTTCGAGCGCCGACGCATCAAGGCGAGCTTCACACCGCACGAGCGCAGGCTGATGCTGCGCACCATGTTGCTGACCCGCGAGGTGGACGATTTCTTGAAGCGGGCCTTCGACAAGAAGGAGATTCGCTGGGGGACCTTTGCCTCACCGCAGAAGGGATTTCGATCCACGGGGCAGGAGGCCATCGTGGGTTCCGCCCTCCGGCTGCGGCGCTACCCCGAGTACGGTCAGGGGGAGACCTATCGAGGTGACTACATCAGTCCCCTGATCCGAGATCTGGGCGCTCTGCTCATGTTCCTGCCCGACCCGTTGCATCCCCTTCTGGTGCAGTACGGCAAGCAGGGCACCCCCGTGGATGGACGCGACATCCATCTCGGCGACTTCGACCGGGGGGTCTTGCCGCCGGCGGCGCCCTTGGCCACCGCAACCCAGACCCTCCTGGGGATGGCCTATGCCTTCAAGTCGCGCCAGGAGGATCGCGTTTGCGTGAGCTTCATCGGCGACGGCGGATCGAGTCTGGGGGAGTGGCACGAAGCGGTGAACTTCGCTGCTGCCAAGCGACTGAACATGGTCTTCGTGGTCGAGAACAACCAGTGGGCGCTGGGCACCCACGTCTCGGAGCAGACCGTAGCGCGCCGGTTCGCCGCCAAGGCGGTGGGCTATGGCATACCGGGTGTCACCTTGTTCGGTAACGATCCAGACGAGGTCGCGGCTGGCCTGACCTGGGCGGCGGAGCGCGCCAGGCAGGGGCAGGGGCCGACGCTGATCGAGCTGGTTACCTATCGCCGCGCCGGTCACGCCCACCACGATGACGATCGATTCCACGGCAGCTCGGAAGCCAGGATCGCCGGCTACGAGTTTGTCGAAGAGGGGGCGGCCTGGGAGGTAGTCGACCCGATCGCCATGTACTCCAAGCGGCTCGAGAAGCTCGGGCTCTTGACCGAGAGGGAGCTGGCCGAGCTACAGCGGGACGTTCGAGACCAGGTTTCGGAGGCAGCCGAAGAGGCCGCCAGAGCTGCCTGGCCGGAGCCGTCCGCCTATCGCGACAAGGTCTTCGCACCGAATCTCTCCGTCACGTCGCCACCTTCGGGCGAGCGGCGGACCAAGAGGACGTCCTATGACGAGGCGATCCGCCTTGCGCTGACTGAGTTGATGGACGACGACGAGGGGGTCTTCGTCCTGGGTGAGGACGTGGGTGGGCGATATGGGGGCGCCTTCGGAGTCACCCGAGGCCTGGCCAAACGGTTCGGGGAGGGTCGATGCCTGAACACTCCGCTCGCCGAGTCGGCCATCGTGGGCTGTGCGGTCGGGGCGGCGCTGCTGGGTATGAGGCCGATCGTGGAGATCCAGTTCGCCGACTTTCTGGCGCCGGCGTTCAACGCCCTGGTGAACAACGCGGCGAAGATCCACTGGCGTTGGGGCCGACCCGTGCCGATGGTGGTCCGACTCCCGTATGGCGGCGCGACGGGTACCGAGTCCACGTTGTTGGGAGGCGGTCCGTATCACAGCCAATGTCCGGAGATGTGGTTCGTCCACACCCCGGGCTGGAAAGTCGTAGCTCCCTCCAATCCCGTGGACGCCAAGGGCCTGATGATCTCCGCGGTGCGAGATGAGAATCCGGTGATCTTCCTGGAGGCCAAGGGGCTGTACGGCTTCTTCCGTTCCGATCTGCGGCAGGAGGTGCCGCTGGGGGTGGAGCATGAAGTGCCACTGGGCAAGGCCGCTGTGGCGCGCCGGGGAACGGATCTGACAATCGTTACCTATGGTGCGATGGTCTGGACGGTCCTCCAGGCAGCCGACACGCTGGCCGAGCAGGGTATCGATGCGGAGGTCGTAGATCTGCGGACCCTGGTGCCCTTGGACGAGAAGACGCTCTTCGATTCGGTGGAGAAGACGAACCGGATCCTGGTAGTGCACGAGTCAACGCGCCGTGGTGGATTGGCCGGCGAGCTGGCGGCGTTGGTCGCCGATGAACGCTTCTATTTCCTGGATGCGCCGCTTCGCAGAGTTACCGCCCCCGATACCCCGGTGCCCTATTCACCTCCCTTGGAGCTCGACTACCTACCCAAGGCGGAGCAGGTTGTGGAGGCTGCGATACGGCTGCTCGAGGAGTAGCCCGGAGTCGCACGGAATCTACTCTTTCGAACCCGTTGGCACACTCCGGTCACCGGCAGGCTCGACTTCCGCAGTGGCGCCCCAGTAGCTGCTGAGGGCGTCTCTGGCCTCGGGATCCTTCATCGAGAAATCACGATCCCAGGGGTCTGGGCCGGGGATCCACTTCCACCAGAACATGCCGCGCACGAAGGGCTGCTTCTCGACGCGGTGCAGGGCGACCTCGATGAGTCTTTGCCGCAGTCGAAGTGCCTGCGGGCTCTCCTCCAGGTGCGGGCTCCATGGCTCACGAGCCGCAGCCTGGGACCGGCTGTAACCGATCTCGGCAAAGAAGATCGGTTTGTCTCCATGAGTCGCCGAGAGGGTCGAGAGTTGTCGCAGCGGCTCGTCCCAGCCCTGCCACAGCGCCTCTTGACCGGGGTCTTCCTCGAGGCTCAAGGGAAAGTAGGCGTGAACTCCGATCCAATCCACGGCATCCCAGAAAGGCACTTTGCCGAGGGAGTCCCAATTTGCGGCATAGGTCACCCTGCCGTCGTAGACCTCTCGGACCGCCGAGATGATCCGACGCCATTCCTCCTCTCGATGCGTGGTCTTCTCATACTCTACGCCGACGGCGAAGATCTCCACCCCGCTCCTCTGGGCGAAGCGAGCCTGGTCGACGATGAAGCTCTGATAGCTGTCGAAGAAGCGCCGCCAGGCAGCCTCATCCGTGCCGAAGTCGATGTCACCACGCCACTCGAAGCTTCCCCAATAGGCCAGGTGGGGCTTCCAAAAGAGCCGCATGCCGGCGGCACGGACGATCTCGACAGCCTGTTCCAGGTAGGCCACCTCGGCAGCCGGGTGGCTGCCGACCGACCCGTCGCGTCGGATCCTCGCATAGGGGTGAATCGCGATCCACTCGACACCGAGACCTCCGAGCTGGACGAGTGCCTCGACCATCGAGGGTGAGCCCCAGATCTGACCGGCGCGGGGACACGAGACGACCATGCCTTTCATGAAAGCCTCATCGAGGCGCACGTTCACCGCCGTGCTTTTGGCGTCTGAGAGCGGCCCAGCCGTTGTTTGTGCGGACAGGGTGGTGAGAACCCCTAGGGACAGGATCATCGGGACTCTGAACATCCTAGCCCGCATTATTCATGACCCCGCGAGCAGATTGTGGAAAGCGTCTGTCAGATCAGGCCACCCGCAGGGAGGAGCCCCGGAGGCAACCTTGCAGGTTGTTGAGGAGCGACGAGCGA
>JAUWSP010000134.1 GCA_030610025.1 Acidobacteriota bacterium
GATCGCCGGTCGAGATGGTCGAGGGCAATGTCGAGCTGTGGTTGGCAGGGGGTACAGGCCGATGAGAGTCGGGGAGATCATCGAAGGGATGGACGTCCGACGATCCTCGGAGGCCGACCCGGAGGTGAGCGGAATCACCTTCAATTCCAGGCAGGTCCAGCGTGGCGATCTCTTTGTCGCACTGGCGGGCCAGGAGTTCGACGGACGGCTCTTCGTACCCGACGCGGTCGAGCGTGGTGCCGTCGCGGTCCTGGCCTCGGGAGATCCGCCGCCGGACTTTTCGGGACTGTGGCTGACGACGGCCGAGCCAAGATGGTTGATGGGCCCCATCGCCGCCAGGATCTACGGCCATCCCGAACGAGACCTGCTGATCGCCGGTGTGACCGGGACCAACGGCAAGTCCACCCTGGTGCATGTCCTGGAATCCATATTGAATGCCGCTGACATTCCGAGCGGTTGCATGGGGACCCTGGGATATCGATTCCAGGAGCAGGTCTACCCAGGAGAGCGAACGACTCCCGAGTCGGCAGATCTCTACAGGACGCTTCGGATGATGCGAGACGCCGGTGCTGAAGCGGTCTGCATGGAGGTTTCCTCGCATGGTCTGGAGCAGGCCAGGGTAGAGGGACTCAGCTTCGACCTGGCCATCTTCACCAATCTGTCGCGGGATCACTTCGACTTTCATCATGGCTTCGAGGATTACTTCACCGCCAAGCGCAAGCTGTTCGAAAGGTTGAAACCCGAGGGCTGGGCCGCGGTCAACCTCGACGACCCTTATGGCAAGCGCATGGCGGACGGGCTGCAGCAGGTTGTCACCTTCGGCAAAGACGGCGATGTCCGGGTCGTTCGAGCCGAACTGGATTCAGAGGGTATCCGGGCGGACCTGGCGACTCCTCGAGGAGCTTTGAGCATCCGCTCGCCGTTGCTGGGGAGCTACAACCTGGAGAACCTCCTGGCGGCGGTGGCGGGGAGCGAAGCCCTGGGTCTGCCCGTCGAAGCCCTGGTCCAGGGGATTGCCGATCGTTCCCCGCTGCCGGGCCGCATGGAGTCGATCGAGTGTGGCCAGCCCTTCCCTGTGCTTCTCGACTACGCCCATACCGACGCTGCTCTCGAGGCTGCTCTGCGATCTCTCAGGGAGTTCTCGGGGCGAAAGATCCTTCTGGTCTTCGGGTGCGGCGGCGACCGAGATACCGGAAAGCGCTTGCTGATGGGGAAAGTGGCCGGTGAGCTGGCCGATTTCTCGATCATCACTTCAGACAACCCGCGCCGGGAAGATCCATTGGCGATCATCGCCAGCATCGAGGAAGGCCTCAAAGAGAGCGGCACCAGAAACTACCGGATCCTGCCAGATCGTCGGGAAGCCATTCGCAAGGCCGTGGGCCAGGCGGAAGAGGAGTGGGCGATCCTACTGGCGGGCAAGGGCCACGAAGAGGTGCAGATCCTGGGCGATCAGGAGCTTCCCTTTTCCGACCGAAAAGAGATGCGGCGAGCCTTGGAGGAGCGATTTGGTTCAAGGGCGACTGGGTGAAGCAGCCAACATCATGGGGGGAGAGATGATCTCCGGCTCTGCGGCCGCCATGTGGCGAGGCGCCACCCTCGATTCACGCCAGGTCACCGGCGGAGAGCTGTTCTTCGCCCTGGCCGGTGAGCGTACCGATGGGCACCGATTCGTCGGTCAGGCCCTCGAAAGAGGTGCCGCTGCGGTGATCATTGAACGCTCGACGGAAATCCCCGTCGACGGAGGAGCCATCCGGGTCCCCGACACTCTCGAAGCTCTCCATGCGTTGACAAGAGAAGTCCGGACCCGAGAGCCGCGCAAGCTGGTGGGGATTACCGGTTCGGTTGGCAAGACCACCACCAAGGAGATGCTGGCTGCCATGCTGGCCCGGCGTTTCCGAGTCGCCCGCAACCCGGGGAGCCTGAACAACACTCTGGGATTCCCGGTCGCGCTGCTGGGGATCCCCGAGGGGACCGAGTGGATGGTGGCGGAGATGGGGATGTCCACCCCTGGGGAGCTCAGGCAGGTGAGCTGGCTGGGCAAGCCTGACGTTGCCGTCTTCCTCAATGTGTACCCGGCACACCTGGAGGCCTTCGGATCCCTGGAGGCCATCCGGGAGGCCAAGGCGGAGCTACTCGACGGGCTCGCTGAGGGTGGTCTGGTCGTAGCCAATCAGGACGACAAGGAAGTCGTAGAGATTGCTCGACGGCATTCTGGCAGGGTGATCTGGTTCGGACGACAGACGACCGCAGACTACAGGGTCGAGGAGGTCGAGAGCCTTACCGGTGGCAGGTTCGGCAGTCGGTTCAAGCTGGTCCTCGCCGGTGAAGCCGTGGAGGTCGAGCTACCGATGCATGGCCTCTACAACGTCGACAACTTCCTGGCCGCAGCGGCTTGCGCCCACGCCCTCGGGATTCCTCTGGCTGAAATCGCCGAGGCTGCGGAGGCCGTGAAGCCACCTCCCATGCGCGGAGTGGTTCATCGACTCGCCAACGGCTCGACCGTGGTGGATGACTGCTACAACTCCAATCCGGCTGCTCTGACCGAGGCTTTGCAGAGCGCGCTGGAGATCCCGGGCGAGCGCCACTGGGCGATCCTGGGGGACATGTTGGAGCTCGGAGAGGCGGCTGAGGAGTTTCACCTGCAGGCCGGAAAAGCGGCGGCAGCAATGGGGTTCTCGCCGGTAGTGGGAGTCGGTTCGCTGGCACGGAACTTGGTCGAAGGGGCCCGGCTTGCCGGCGCTGAGAGCTACTGGTACGAAGATGCCGCGGCAGCGGCTGTCGTGGCGGCTCAGTTGCGGGGTGGCGACACGCTGTTGATCAAGGGCTCGCGAGGGATCGGCTTGGAGGTCGTGGTAGGAGCCCTGCTGGCTGCGGCCGAGGAGGTGAGCTGATGTTGTTCCATCTGCTCTATCCCCTGGCCGAGCAGTACCCGGTATTCAATGTCTTTCGGTACATCACCTTTCGCGCGGCAGGTGCGGTCGTTACCGCCCTGCTGTTGTCGCTCTGGTTGGGCCCATGGTTCATTCGCATGCTACGCAGGCTGTCGATCGGCCAGAACATTCGCGACGTCGGTCCCGAACGACATCAGGTCAAGGCGGGCACACCCACGATGGGTGGACTTCTGATCCTCTTCTCGGTGATCGTGCCAACGCTGCTGTGGGCGAATCTGGACAACCCCGTTGTCTGGCTTGCCATCGGAGTCATGACCAGCTTCGGTGCCATCGGCTTCCTGGACGACTACCTGAAGATCCGTCGGCAGCAGAACGAGGGTCTTTCGGTGCGGTTGAAGTTGGCACTGCAGGTTCTGGTGGCTGCTCTTGCGGGAATCGCCGTGTTGTCGCTGCCCGAGACCTTCGGTTTCGAGGGCACGATCGCATTCCCCTTCTTCAAGCGGGCCGTCTACGATCTGGGTCTCCTCTACGTACCTTTTGTGGTGATCGTGCTGGTGGGTTCCTCCAACGCGGTGAATCTCACGGATGGTCTCGACGGTCTGGCCATCGGCGCTACGCTGGTCGCCGCCGCGACCTACGTGATCTTCACCTATATTGCGGGCAACTCGGTGGTCGCCGGCTACCTGCAGGTGCCGTACGTGAGAGGCGTGGGTGAGGTAGCAGTCTTTTGTGGTGCCCTCGTGGGCGCGAGCCTGGGCTTCCTGTGGTTCAACTCCCATCCGGCGGAAGTCTTCATGGGAGACGTCGGCTCGCTGGCCATCGGCGGCGCCATTGGCATGGTGGCCGTGCTTTCGAAGCAGGAAGTGGTCCTGCTGTTGGTCGGAGGGCTGTTCGTCATCGAGGCCTTGTCGGTGATTATCCAGGTCGTGTTCTTCAAAGCCAGTGGGGGGCGACGGGTGTTCCGCATGGCCCCACTGCATCACCATTTCGAATTGAGTGGTTGGGCGGAGCCCAAGATCATCGTGCGCTTCTGGATCCTGTCGATCCTGTTCGCACTGATTGGCCTATCGACATTGAAGTTGAGGTAAGAGGTGAGCTTGGAAGCGGAAAACTGGCAACGCGCCCTGGTCTACGGCCTCGGAATCTCCGGCAAGGCCGCGGCACGCTTGTTGCGATCGCGAGGAGTCGCGGTGGTGGGTGTGGATCGCCGTTCATTCCAGGATCTGGATCTCGGTGATCTGGCAGACGACCCCGGAGTCGAGCTTCATCTCGGCCAGGAGTTCGAGAGGCTTCCAATCGGCGTCGATGCCGTAGTGATCAGTCCTGGTGTACCACCCGACCAACCGTTGCTCCAGGCGGCGCGACGAGCCGGCCTACCTGTAGTGGCGGAGGTCGAGTTGGCCTCCTGGTATCTCAGCGGCCCTGTCGTCGGTATCACGGGCAGCAACGGGAAGAGCACCACGACCGCTCTGACTGGCGATCTACTGCGGGCCTCGGGTTTCGACGTCGAGGTGTGCGGCAATATCGGGCTTCCACTGAGTGCTTGCGTGGAAGGCGAGGCCGGGCGGATCTTTGTGACCGAGCTCTCGAGCTTCCAATTGGAAGGCATCGACCGATTTCGGCCTCGGGCTGCTGGTCTGCTGAACCTGGCTGACGACCACCTGGATTGGCATGGCAATCAGGACGCCTACTTCGCGGCCAAGAAGGCCATTTTCAGGAATCAGACAGCGGACGACTCGGCAGTTCTCAATGCCGACGATTCCCGGGTCGAAGCTCTCGAAGTCGAAGCGCATCGACGCCTGTTCTCTCGCACGGCGCCGGTTGCAGACGGTTGCTACATCGAGGGAGACATCGTGGTCGAGGTGGTCCCGGGCGAGGCGCCAAGAGCGCTCTTCAGCCGCGACGACTTGACTCTCGAAGGCGAGCACAATCTGGAGAACGCGATGGCGGCCGCCCTGTTGTCGAGGGCCATGGGCGCCGACGGTTCGGCATTCCCGGCGGCATTGGCCTTGTTCCGAGGCTTGCCGCATCGGGTGGAGCAGGTCGGGGAGCGGCGTGGGGTGAAGTGGATCGACGATTCCAAGGCGACCAACTTCGCGGCCACGTTGCGGTCGTTGGAGGGCTATCCAGACGGCAGTGTGCATCTGATTCTCGGTGGCCGCAACAAGGGCGGCGACGCAGCGGAGCTGTCAGAGATTGCCGGCCGCAAGGTGAAGCGAGTGTATTTGGTCGGTGAAGCCGCTGAGGACTTCGGTCGAGTCCTGGCTGGGAGCGTGCCGTATGAGATAGCCGGTGACCTTGGCACGGCCGTGGAGTTGGCGGCGCGAAAGGTCGTCGAGGGAGATGTGGTCCTGCTGTCACCGGCCTGCGCCAGCTTCGACCAGTACCGGGATTTCAACCAGCGTGGAGATCACTTCCAGCAACTGGTAGAGGGTCTGCATGGCTAAGAAGCTCGCATTCGACAAGGTGCTCTTCACCACCATCATCCTGCTGGTGGGCCTGGGGTTGATCAGTGTCTTCTCGGCCAGCGCGGCCTTTGCGCGGGACCAGGGTAGCGGTCTGAACATGTTTCTCGCCAAGCAGAGTGTGGCCGGCGCGCTCGGCCTGGTCGCCATGTGGATCCTGATGCACATCGACTATCGACACTTCCGTCGGCCGCAGGTGTTGGTTCCGATCATTTTGGGGACGCTGGTGCTACTGGCGGCCAGCCTGTTCGGCCCAGAGCTCAACAACACGCGGCGGTGGCTGTTTGTCGGGGGGGTCTCGATCCAACCGTCGGAGCTGGCCAAGCTGGCGATGATCGCCTTCATCGCCTTTCAGATCGAGCGTAATGAGGACCGCGACAGCCGCGATCTCATCTTGCCGGTCTGCCTCCTGTTGGGCTTGATGGCGAGCCTGATCCTGATGCAGCCCGATCTCGGAACCGCAGTGCTGCTGTGTGGAGCCACGGTCTTCATGCTGTTTCTGGCCGGCGTGCGCTGGAGCTACTTCCTGGGCGGAGCGTTGGCCCTGCTGCCTGCGCTCTGGCTGGCGGTCTACTCGGTGCCCTATCGCCGGCAGCGGTTCATGGCCTTCCTGAACCCCGATCTGGAGCCCCTGCGATCGGGATATCAGGCGCGCCAGTCACTCATCGCTGTTGGATCCGGTGGTCTGCTGGGGCGCGGTCTGGGTGAGAGCCTGCAAAAGCTCTACTTTCTGCCCTATCCGCATTCGGACTTCATCTACTCGATCATCTCCGAGGAGCTCGGGCTGATCGGTGCGGTTGGCGTATTGCTATTGTTCGCCATCTTGTTTTGGAGGGGTATTCGCGCCGGCGTCAAGGCGCCGGACACTTTCGGGCGCTATCTGGCCTGGGGCATTGCGGGCCTCATCACGCTGCAGGCCTTGACTCATATCAGCGTGGCGCTGGCCTTGATGCCGACCAAAGGCATCCCGCTACCGTTCGTCTCCTACGGTGGCTCCTCCCTGGTCGTCTGTCTGGCTGGTTCTGGGGTGGTGCTGAATGTGTCACAGCATGCGTGAGAGACGAGGGTCTGGGAAGACGGTGAAACGTGAAGCTGGTCTACGAATGGCGTGGAAGCGATGGCGAGTGAGCATGCACTCATGGCTGGAGGGGGTAGCGGCGGTCATGTGTTCCCTGCCCTGGCGGTCGCCGATGAGCTGCGCCAACGGGGATGGCAGGTGAGCTGGATGGGACGGAGTTTGGGTATGGAGAAAGAGCTTGTTGAAGCCCGTGGACTGCCCTATCACGGCTTGCCGGCGAAGGCCGTTGTTGGACGTGGACCCTTCCAGAAGCTCACCGCGCTCGGAACCCTGGGAGCCTCATCCTGGCGTGCCCGACAGATGATCCATGATCTGCAGGCCGATGTGGTTTTGGGAACCGGCGGTTACGTCTCCGTGCCCGGGGTTCTGGGTGCGGCGCTGAACAGACGCCCTATCGTTCTGCTCGAGCCCAACGCAGAGGCTGGGTCGGCGAACCGGTGGTTGTCCCGCTGGGCAGCATCGGCGGCAGTCGCCCTCGCAGGGGTCGAGGGGCAGCTGCGTTGTCCCTCTCGAGTGACGGGAGTACCGGTTCGCCGGGAGTTCTTCGAAGCTCGGGATCCACGGCCCGCGAACGGCGCGCTCCGCCTGCTGGTTCTGGGCGGTAGCCAGGGGGCCCGCCAGCTGAATCAACTGGTGCCGGCGGCCCTGTGCCGACTCGGCGACAGGGCTAGCGGTCTCGAAGTCGTGCACCAGGTTGGTGAAGAGTTGCTCGAGGAGGCGCAGATCGCATACCGCCAGAGCGAGTTGGGAGGCCTCCAGGCTCGAGTCGTTCCCTTTCTGGATGATGTCGCCACCGA
>JAUWSP010000553.1 GCA_030610025.1 Acidobacteriota bacterium
GCATGGACACGACCGCCTTGAGCACCTGAACGAGCTGCACCCGGGCCTGCTTCTGGCTGTCACCGGAGAAAGTGTCGAGGATTCGATCGATGGTCTGGGCGGCACTGTTGGTGTGCAGCGTGGAAAAAACCAGGTGGCCGGTCTCAGCAGCCGTGAGCACCGTCGAGACCGTCTCCGGATCACGCATCTCGCCGACCATGATCACGTCAGGATCCTGCCGCATGGCATTGCGCAGGGCCTCTGCGAAAGAGACCGTGTCCGTGCCGACCTCTCTCTGGGCAATGGACGCCACATCGTCTGCAAAGAGAAACTCGATGGGATCCTCGATCGTCAGAAGATGCACGGGGCGCCGAGCGGTGATCCGCTTCACCAGCGCCGCGAGCGTCGTGGATTTGCCGCTGCCTGTGGGTCCGGTAACCAGAATCAACCCCATCGGCAGATCGCAGAATTCGAAGAGAACTTCGGGCAGCTCCAGCTCCTCGACACCGAGGATGTCGTAGGGTATGCGCCGGAATGCGGCCGCCAGGGTGCCACGCTGCATGTAGATGTTGCCCCGGAATCGTGCCAGCCCCCGTACCCCGTACCCCAGATCCACCGCCAGGGTCTCTTCCAGCCTTGCCTTCTGCTGCGGAGTCAGGATCGGCAGCATCATTTCCTTGATCTTCTCCGGCTTCAAGGGCTCGGCCTCGATCGGCATCAAGCGACCATGAATCCGCAGCATCGGCGGACGCATCGGCTTCAGATGAAGATCCGAGGCGCCCTTCTCGGTGACGAATTTGAGCAGTTGTTCCAGGTTCATCGGTTCACGGGAGATTGTACACAGAGACTCCCATTCGACCTAGGGAATCGGCCACAACTGGAGTCGGGTAATCAGCCGTCAGAACTTCCGCATCAGGCCCACGACGACTCCCTGGACCCTGACTTCGTCGGCGGCAGCGTAGATCGGTTCCATACGCCGATTCGCGGGTTGCAGGCGTACAGTCTCCCCTTCGGGGAAAAACCGCTTGAGAGTGGCCTCATCCCCTACCAGTGCCACTACCATCTCTCCGACGCCTGCCTGCTCTCGCCGCGATACCACGACCAGATCCCCATCGTGGATGCCCTCTTCGATCATCGAGTCGCCGACGACTTTGAGGACATAGTGATCCTCCGGAACTGCGCCCAGTAGATGCTCTGGTACCGTTACGCTTTCGTCTCCCGCGACCGCCTCGATCGGGCGACCCGCTGCGATACGACCAAAAAAGGGCAGTCTCGCCATGGCTGGATCACTTTCGGAGACGGCTCGAGACAAGAGCTCTACACCCCGCTTCTGGTTCCAGTGGCGACGAAGATAGCCCTTTTGCTCCAACAGCTTGAGGTGCTTGTGGACCGTTCCATACGAGGAGAATCCGAACTCCTCACAGATCTCCCGGTGGGTGGGAGCGTAACCGTTCTCGGTCGCAAACTGGCGCAAGAAGTCCAGTATCTGCTTCTGCCGCTCCGTCAAGTAGCGAGCCATAGGAGAATTCTATGGCGCAACTCGAGCGTAAGTCAAACGGCTTGACTTTACATCTACCCCCAAATACCCTCAGGATTCGTTCATTCACTCGCTGATCTCAACTGGAGACTCCCAAGGTGTGGAAGAAAAAGGAAAACGAGCCCATCGCGCCGCGGTCCACCGCTCCACCTCCTCCGCCGAGCCGCCCTCAGCCTCGATCGGAAGCCGTCGCCATGATCGGTCCCAGCGTCTCCATCAAGGGTGAGGTGTCCGGGCAGGAGAATCTTCGCATTCAGGGTCGAATCGAAGGCAAGATCACCCTTCAGGGCCAGGATGTCACGGTCGGCCGGTCAGGCAAGGTTCAGGCGGACATCCGAGCCAAAGGCATTCGAGTCGAAGGCGAGGTCATCGGCGATCTCTATGGTGAGCAGGAGATCATCATCGAAGCTTCTGGACAGGTGACGGGCAATCTGGTGGCGCCCCGCGTCGTTCTCGAGAACGGCTCGCGCTTCAAGGGCTC
Organism: Acidobacteriota bacterium; assembly: GCA_030610025.1. GTDB lineage: Bacteria > Acidobacteriota > Thermoanaerobaculia > Multivoradales > JAHEKO01 > JAUVRX01. The sequence goes on from JAUWSP010000553.1 coordinate 1,998, forward strand.
TATCGACATGGAGGGCGCCGCGCAGACCACACAGGTCAAGCCTCTCCAAGGAGGACCGGGCGTGGCGCCCGGACCGGGTTCGAAGACCCCCCCTCCTCGCGCAACACCGCAGCCGCCCTCACCGGCGACGTCGAAGCCGCCCGGAGACCCACTCTCACGGTCTTAACCCCCGGCTAGGGTCAAGGGAGTGAAGCGGACTTCTCGACAGCGCTGGAACGACGCGGCTAGCCAGCTGAGCTCGGGCTCTGCTCAACACCACACGCTGGCCCTCAAGTACGTGCTCCGACGATTGATGGAGAAGCGGCACGCCAGGGTGCTCGACCTTGGAGCAGCCATCGGTCCCAACGTTTCTTTCGTTGGCCGCTACGCCCCGAAGCTCTATATCTCCGATCTGTACAACACCCTCAGGAGCCGACCCGGGGGCCTGCCAAGGGACCCTAAGCAACTCGAGCGGCTGCTTACCCAGGAGCTTCCATCCAGCGAGCTCGGACCCTTCGACCTGGTTCTGGCCTGGGACCTCCTGAACTATCTGACTGGCGAGCAGTTGGCGAGCCTCGGTCGCCACCTGGCGCGTCTGTGTAGAGAAGACAGTCTCGTTTTTGCCCTCTTCACGAATTCCAAAGAGATGCCCAGCCTGCCCATAGGATTCCGCATCATCGACACGGATACACTCGACTACACCATCGACTCCGATATCGGGCGGCGAGCCCCTTTGTTCAAAGAACCCGATCTCAAGCGCCTGCTCCCCGACTTCGAAGTGGAGACCTCGTTTCTCCTCCGCAACGGGTTCCAGGAGTACGTCCTCCTCCACCCCTGAGGGA
>JAUWSP010000571.1 GCA_030610025.1 Acidobacteriota bacterium
GAATCTCAAGGGCCGGGAGCCACAAGGTACCGTCGAGCCGGGCGAGGAGTACGACCGAACGCTGGATGAATTTGAGAGAGATCTCGGCCAGCTGATCGACCCGCTCACGGGACAAGGAGCCATCAAGGCTGTCTATCGCACGAAGGATCTCTTTGGGGGCGATCCTCCCGAAACCCTGCCGGACCTGTTCGCGGAGTGGCGGGAAGCCGACCACTGGGTCGAGCGCGTAGTCCACCCCAGAGCCGAGATCTGCCAGGAAAAGACCGAGTTCCATCGTGGAACTGACCACTCGCCCCACGGATTCGTCGCGGCCGCAGGGCCAGACGTCACAGCCCGGGGCGATCTCGGCGACATCTGCCCCCTGGACTTGGTACCGACCTACCTTTCTCACCTCGATATCGAGCCCACCAATCTGCCGGGGAAACCGATTGCAGGAATGGGCCGGCGGGCTAAAGCTGGCCCTTGATGGGCAGGATCCGCATGAACGAGACGTTGAATCGTGTCCAGAAGCCGGTCTGGGGCTCCTGGGTCCAGATCTCCGGCTCTCCATTGCTCTGACCCGTCCAGAGCAGCTTGCCTTTGTCGTTCAACGTCACTCTGTAGGTCGCGCGGGGAAGGGCCTCGTCAACCCAATCGACCGACAAGCTCGCCAGCTCCGGCGATTCGATGATCACCCCGAGCTCCGTGTTGAGATCGGCGGACCGGGGATCCAGATTAAACGACCCCACGAAGAGCTTCTGGCGATCGACGACAAACGCCTTGGTGTGCAGTGAGCCTTCCGCGGAGACGTTGCCGGCCCTCCGAGTGCCCGAGACTCTCGCGTCGGGCCTGACCTCGTAGAGCTCCACACCCATCTTCAAGAGCGGCTTTCGAGATGGTGCGTATCCTGAGTGCACCACGCTGTGATTCGTCGAGGCCAGGGAGTTGGTGATCACCCTGATCCGCAATCCTCGGTCCTTGAGCTCCCGAAAGCTCTCGATCCCCGACTTGCGGGGCACGAAGTACGGTGAAATAAACAACAACTCTTCGTGAGCACCTCGAATGGCTTCCCTCAAAGGGTCGACGATCGACGCTGCATCTTTGGCTGTCGAGGCTCGAGCCTTGTCCGGCGAGTCGTAGACCACCTGGTACGGCGCCCAGGTATAGAGGCTGAGGTCGGAGGCAATCCAATCCTGGACCTCCTTCCGCACCGCCGCCGCATAGCGAGTCGATCCAATCTCTTCGCGTGCCTGGGCAATCCGCTCTCGCAGCTTCTCCAGCTCTTTCGCCGGATCCTCTGGCATCTTCGCGAAGGCCGGAACCGGTAGGGCTGCCCGGTGATTCCAGTAGGTATCGAACATCCGCCCCACATCGCCGACCACCGGGCCGATTCCCAGAACGTCGAGATCGCCGAAGTTCACATCCTCCCGGCCAGCAAAGTACTCCTCGGCGATGTTGCGGCCGCCGATGATCGTCACCTGGTTGTCGACCGTGAAGGACTTGTTGTGCATGCGGCGGTTGATGCGCTTGAAATCGGTGAGCCCATCGCCTACCCTGCTCCCTCGACCCGAGAAGGGATTGAAGATCCGCACCTCGAAATTGGGATGAGAATCCAGGGCAGCCATGCCTGCGTCGTACCCTTGCGTCTGAATGTCGTCGAGGAGCAGGCGTACGCGTACGCCCCGATCGGCTGCCTCCAAGAGCGAGCCGATGAACACGAAGCCGACGTGGTCACTGGTAATCAGATAGTACTGAGCATCCAGGCTGCGCTCGGCTCGTTTCGCCAGCAGTAGGCGCGCCGCCAACGAGTCGAGGCTGTCCGACAGCAGGTAGAAGCCCGCCGTGCCTGGCTGCTTGTCTTCCAGGTCGCCGATCTGCCGACCGAGATAAGTATCGGCAGTATCCGCGAAGGCCGTGGTCTGGGTCCTGGGATAGTCGAAGTCGACGCTCGCGCAGCCGGTGGCCAGGACCACCACCACGAGTGCCACCACGAAAATCGGTGCCCGACGGCCTGAGTGAAGTTGTCTCGACATCGGAAAATGGACCTTCACCTCGTTACTCGAATTTGCCGACCAGGCACCAGGAGATTGGAACATTGACCCTGGTGACAGCGAATGCCCGTTTGACGAGGCACGATAGCATGAAGAATCAGAGTTCTATTGAGCACCGGATCGAGGGTCTCGCAAGCGTCGAGCTCAGCATGACTGAGGAAGCGGATCTTGCTGTCTCAGGTCACCGCACTACCGGCAGCTCCAGGTAGCTCGGGTGCTCTGCATCGTGGTAGAGGGTGACGCGTGCAGTTCGGGCGTCGGCCCCCGACTCTTCCGAGACGACTCCACCGCTGTTGTAGTTCTTCTGTAGCAGGAGCGAGTTGGGTGACTTGAAGACGAGCCGCAAACGGCTGCCCTCGGCGATGATCCTCGAGAAGAAATAGAAGCCGTCGAAAACGTACCGGTTGATCTCGCCCTCGGTGACCAACTTCGGCTCGCGCAGCGAATCACGAAAGCGGGCCCGCATCAGGTCCTGGGTCAAACGGACGCTCGAGCCGTCGAGCAGGATCTCGTAGACGTCCACCTGGAAATCGGTATCGGGCACGTCGATAGCGAGCCACGCCTCGAGCTTCAGGTACCCGCTGACCTCGGTGTCTTCCTCGAACGGCTCGCTATGGTAGATGAGACCGTTGCCGTAGAGGTGAAGTGCGAACCGTTGGTCGGTGAGC
>JAUWSP010000258.1 GCA_030610025.1 Acidobacteriota bacterium
CAATTCGTGGATGGCTACTCGATTCATGTCTGGGTCTTCAGGGCGAGCGGTTTCGTCGGCACACCCGAAGAGACGGACGAGGCCGACCCCTTGTGGGCCTCCATTGACGAGATCCCGTACGATCGGATGTGGCCCGATGATCGGATCTGGTTGCCGCTTCTCCTGTAGACGCGACCCTTTCTGGGACGGTTGGTGTTCGATGACTATGCGATGATCGACCACGAGTTGAGGGAGCGCGGACTCGCGGTTTTTACGAAAAACGACGCCCTTCGCGTGGTGCGCGAGGGGCGTCGTCCGTGTCTTGGCTTTGCGGGGCCAGGACCGTCACCGAGAGCTGGGATCAGCCACCGGCCGCTTGGTCTTCAGAATGATCCACATGGGCCGTCAGCATGTGCTGACCGATCCACTGGGCCATTACGGTCTCTGGAATCGTGCCCAACTCGACCTTCAGGTCTTTCTCGCTTCCATTTCTGACGACCGTGTAGGTGACCGTCTTGCCAGGCGTCATGGTCTTGGTGGCCTCTTTCAAGGCCTGCTTGTTCTCTTCCTTGTAGGCCACGCCGTTGAAGCTGGCCAGAACGTCACCGGCCTCGAAGCCAGCCGCTTCGGCCGGGCTGTCCGGTACGACCCTGACGATCTGCGTGGTGCCGTCGGCGTTGGTGTCCATCTCGATACCGACCCAACCTCGGCCTTGAAGGCTCTCGGAATAGGCCTTGAGGCAGGCTTCGGCCGGTTGATCACATTGTTTGTGGTCGCCGGCCATTGCCGGGATTGCGGCCACGAGAAGAAGTAGGGCGGCGGCGGCGCTGATTGCTCTTTTCATCGACATCTCCTTTGCGGGTCGGCGAATCGACCTCGAGCTGAAGTGAGGAAACAGGGCCCTCAGGGAGGGGGCGACCCGAGTCCGCGGCTACGGTTCGGATCTCTGAGAGCTCTGTCGCCTCGTGAAACTGACTGCATGTACGGGGAAGGTGCCAGAAGGTTGCAACGGGGTTGCAATGGGGTTGAGGCAGCCGGCCCCCAGGACCCAGGACCCAGGACTATTGCCAACTGTGAGAGGATTTCGAGACGGGGGAGTGCGATGACGCGTGACAAAAACGATTCAACCGCCGGCGATCTCCATTCCGAACATCTGGCTGCCCAAGAAGACCATGCGGCCTGGTTGAAGGATCTGAGCCGGTGGCGCTCCGAATATGCGAGCGCACTGATGGATCTTGCCCGGCGCGTTGCCCCCGATCTCGAGTTGGAGAACTTCGAGGCCGCGCTGGACCGTCACGAAGCGGCGATCCTGGCTCACGAAGACCTCCTTCACAGCCACGAGGAGGCGGTCGGATTCAGCAAGAAGCTGGGAGAGGGGGCCTCGGAAGAGTACGAGATGGTCCATGCTCAGCTGGATAGCCGGCATCTGCGTTCGCTCAAGACCCATCGGCACCTGGAGAAAACCCATCAGGCCATTCTTCGAGCCATGGAAATGCTGGCCCGAGAGCACTGAGGCTTTCGATCTTCGGTCCTACGGGCTGCCCTTTGCCTCCGCCCGAGCTTCTGTTGCGGTGGCGGTAGGGGTCAGCGGCCGTCTGGGCGACGGCGGTTCTTTCGCTTGCCGTTCTGCTTGCGGCGCTTGGGCCGCTTCGAACCTTGGTTCCCGCCAGCCTGGGAACCTTCACCACCATGTTCAGGGCAGACGAGGGACTGTGTGCTCCTGAAGGGGCGCAGGCAGATCCGACAGTACGATTCCGTTCCAGTCATAAGGTCTCCGTTGGGGTCGGCTCGCTTCAGGGGTGGCGAACCGGCTCGAGCTTGGAGGTACTCGGTCCGTTACAAGGACTTTTCCCACTCGCCTCTGGATTGTAGCCTAAATGGACGGCGTGAGCCTAGCAATGACATGTTACGCCATGGATGCGACCGGCTGCGCCAGCAGGTTTTGGGATGCACAGGCCTCGAGTGTTCTAAACTGTGCGACGAATGCTGACTACAGAAACTGGTCGTGCCCAGTCCATTCGCTTCCTGGTCGCCCAGGGCGAGTCCCTGGGTTTGCCCCGCGCAGAGCTTCTGGCTGCGGCTGGTATCGAAGAGACCCAACTCGAAGACCCGGATGGCCGGGTACCCGTCAGCAAGTTCTGGGACTTGTGGCGATTCATCGGTCGAGAGGTGCCGGACCCCGATCTGGGGCTGAAGCTGGGTCAGAGGACTCGGGTTCGGGAGACCGGGATTGTCGGTTATGCGATGTTGCACAGCATCACCCTGGGAGGGGCGTTGGCGCGACTGGCCCGCTACGGGAAGATCTTCAGCCAGCGGGCCGAGCTCTCTTTCGATCCTGTAGGAGATCAATGGCGGCTTGTTCAGCATCGACCGCCGCTCTACCGTAGCCAGCGACAGGTGGCGGACGGGCGCACTGCAGCCGTCCTCAGCGTCTGCCGCGAGATTACGGGTCGTGAGATCGCTCCTACCTTGGTCCTTCTGCCCTATGCGAGGCCGGCTGACATCAGGGCTCACCGACAGGTGTTTCGAGCGGATCTGAGATTCGACGAGCCTAGCTGGAGCTTGCATTTTCGGGCTACCGACATGGGCTTGCCTCTCGTCGCTGCCGATGAGACCCTGGCTGGCTACCTCGACGAGGTGGCGGCCCTCAGGCTGGAGGAGCTGCCCAAGGACGAGTCGTTCACCGACAAAGTGCGCCGGGTGGTCTGGTCCCATCTCACCGAGGGGCAGCCGACGGTGGTGAGAGTGGCTTCCGAGTTGGCTGTGAGCGGGCGCACGCTGCAACGGCGCCTGAGAGAAGAGGGCCATTCGTTTGCCGAGGTCCTGGAGACCCTGCGCAAGGAGAAAGCCGAGGTCCTATTGCAGGACAAGAACCTGGCGATCTACGAAGTGGGTTACCTTCTCGGATACTCGGACGCCACTGCCTTCTACCGCGCCTTTCGCAGGTGGCATGGAAGCTCGCCTCGCGAGTACCGTCAATTGAGCAGCTCGTGAGGCAAGAGCGGCAAATCCACGATCATCTGATCTTCGGCCAGCTGCTCGGCAAAGATGACGGCCTCTTCGAGGCGTCTGAAGCTGCCGACAGGAACCGGACTGGCGTCCCCGTCGCTGGTCAAGTTGCGATAGAGGCCGGTTTCGGAGTCGTACTCTTCGATCTCGACCCAGAGTTTGAAGAACTTCATCTCGACACCAATAGTTTCAAGGACGAAGATTCGCTGACAGGGCTCTTCGCGCCATCTTGTTTGTATGGCACGCCAAGCCCGAACTGATGAGGCGGCATGATGGAGGAATCGAGACTATGAATCGTCAATCAAGACTGTACAGGGCTTTCGTGGTCGGATCGTGGCTTCTCGTCACGACCGCGGCCGGGGTGAACGCGGCGGATGGCGATCTGCCGGCCGCCATCGAGGAGAGGCTCTCCGGTCCGATTTTGCCGCAGGTCAGAGAGTTCAGGGATTTCGAGCTGCTGTTTGGCGAGCTGTCGGCCTTTTACGCCGGTCGTGACTTCAGACCGGCCTGGATCGAGAACAGACGCCTGTCCGGATCAGCTCGGCAGGTCCTCGGAGTGCTTGGAAGCGCGGAGGGACAAGGCCTTCGGTCGGGCGACTATCTGGCTGGCCCCTTGGTGACCGAAGGACCCCTGACAACGAATGACACGGATACGGCAACCCTGGCTCTGATCGACATCTCCTTGACGGGGCAGGCCATGCGGTACATCAAGGATCTCCACTCCGGCCGCTTCACACCTCAGGAGGTGGAGCTCGGATTGGATATCCAGCACAAAGAGCTCGATCTCGCATACGCGCTCGAGAAGCTCCTGCAGGTCTCGGATGTGCAGATGTTCCTCGAGTCCTACGCTCCTCAACATCGGGGCTATGAGAGGCTCAGAGAACAGCTTGCCTACTACCGCAATCTCGCACAGGAGGACGATTGGCAGCCCTTGGATGACTCACGGGTCCTCGAGGTCGGGGACGACTATCCGCAGGCAGATCGCTTGCGACAGAGGTTGAGTCTGACCGGCGACCTGCCTCGAACCACTGCCGCGGGAGCTCCGATCTACGATGCGGAGCTGGCGGCGGCGGTTACACGGTTCCAGACTCGACATGGTCTTGGTCCCGACGGGATCATCGGTGAGAAGACCTTCCAGCAGCTCAATCGGCCCTGGAGCGATCGTGTAGCCCAGATCGCCGTCAGCCTGGAGCGCTGGCGGTGGGTTCCAGACGATTCGGAAGACCGGATCATCGTCGTCAACGTCGCCGCCTATTTCATGCGGGCCTTCGAGGATATCCACCGTCCCGAGGTCAGCGCCTTCGAGTCGCGAGTGGTCGTTGGCAAGTCCTACAGCCGTTTCCGTACACCCATCTTCAACGGAGTGATCCAGTATCTTGATTTTCGCCCCTACTGGAACATCCCCACGAGTATCGTCAGGGGCGAGATCGCTCCTCATCTCGATGAGCCTGGATACCTGGATCAGCGGGACTACGAGATCGTGCGCGAGTTCGGTCACCATGTCGACGTCCTACCCGCTACTCGAGAGAACCTCGAGTTGGTGAAACAGGGCAAGCTCCATTTACGGCAGAGACCCGGTCCCAAGAACGCGTTGGGAGAAGTGAAGTTCATCTTTCCCAACGAGCACGCCGTCTACCTCCACAGCACACCGGCCAAGAGCCTGTTCGCCAGGTCGAAGCGTGACTTCAGCCACGGTTGCATCCGAGTCGCCGACCCGGTGGACCTGGCAGAGTGGCTGCTCTCCGATCAGCCCGAATGGGACAGGCAGGCTATCGAACAAGCCATGGCGAAGGGTGAGCCCACTCGAGTGCAGCTCACCCAGAGAACTCCGGTTTGGATTCTCTATGCCACCGCGCTGGTGGATGCGAAGAGTGGAGACCTGTACTTCTGGGACGACATCTACGGATTGGACGAAGCCCTGGCAGAGGCGCTGGG
>JAUWSP010000565.1 GCA_030610025.1 Acidobacteriota bacterium
CCCTTGAATCTCGAGATCTCGTTCAGGATCGAGTCCCGGATCTGTCGCGCCGAGCTTCGGCGCCCGGTACGCTCGACCTCCCGCACCAGCCGTGCCTCACCGAAGCTCTCCTCGTGCAGATCACTGACCTCGAGGATGCCGTCCGTGTGGAAGACCAGCACATCTCCGGACTCGAGGGGCCTTTCGACGACCGTGAAATCGGGCTCCAAATGGGTACCCAGCGGCAATCCGCACGATCCCAGAACACCGGCCTTTCCTGTCGAAGAATCCAACCGGACCAAAGGGGGGTGCCCGGCATTCGCCACCGTGAGCCGGCGAGTCTCGGCATTCAGAACGGCGATCTGCAGCGTGACGAACATACGCCTCGGGGCAGTTTCGCGTACCAGCCGATTCAGCCGTTCCAGGACCTCCACCGGCGATGTCAGGTTCTCCCGCAGGAGGTACAGACCGCTCCTCACACCCGACAGGACCAGACCGCTGGCCATGCCATGCCCTGCCACATCACCGATCACTACGGCCAGAACGGAATCGGTGACCTTGAAGTGCTCGAAGTAGTCGCCGCCCACTTCCGAGGCCGGAAGCGAGACGCCTGAGAAATCCAGCCAGTCGATCTCCGGGTCGTGCCGGGGCAGCATGCTCAGCTGCATCTCGCGCGCCGAGTTGAGCTCGTCCCTCATCCGTGACTGCTCTCTCTCTCGCAACGATTCGGCTCGCCAGTCCTTGACGAAACGCTCCACTCTGCGCCGGGTAAACCGCTGGCTGAGCCCGAAGATCGCGCAGGACCAGGCCAGGGCCCCGATCAGCATGCCGACCTGGGTGCTGGTCTGTGGCGCCAGATCCGTGGTCAGCACCACCCAGGCCGAGGTCGCCAGGAAGGTACCCAGCAAGGCCAGGTATTCGTACCAGCGCAAGCGAAACGCCAGCAGGAGACCCGGGAACAGGAATCCGGCAAACGCGTAGACCGCTCCGGGCTCCTCGAGTGTCCGTGCGAACACCAGCAGCAGGAGAACCAGGTAGATCCCTAGGATCGGCCGCAGGTTGTCCTGTAGGAAGTGGGTTCCGCGCGCCACATAGATGACCAGGGTGACTAGCAGGGCCAGACCCCAGATCCAGGCATGGTCGTAGTGTTTCTCGCTGAGCAAGATGATCGCGCCGATGGTGAACACCGTGCCCCACGCGAACAGCATCTGCTTGAGGACATTGAAATTGCCACCGTCCAGATACTGCTTCACCGCTTGCCTCTCAGGCAGGCGAATGAGCTCGTGAATACTTGCCCTTCTCACTTGCGTGATCCCCCGGTGCGCATGGAAACAGACCCAAAGTGGACGCCGGCCAGTGTAACCGATCCGTCCTGGCAACCCGGTTGACACCTGTCCGGTGCGCGCCGGACACCTGTCAACTCAGTCTCGAAGGTCTCCTACGCATCGGAAGCCTAAGTGTTTCGTATTCAACGACTTGCTACTACATTGGAATCTTGGCACAAGGCTTGCGATACTGCGTCCATGACTGAGGATCGCAACCATGATTCGCGACGACTCGAGTATGGATCGCCCTGTGTCGGGCTCGGACGCCAGGACCAGGAAGCGACTCATCTGGGCTGGCATAGCGCTCCTCCTACTAGCGTTGATCGCACTTTTCCTTCCGTCGTGGCGTCGTTGGGCGGAATCGGAGACCTCGATCGACGTCGCCCGTGTCCGAATCGGCACCGTGACTCGGGGAGATCTGGTTCGTGACGTCTCCGTAGAGGGTCGCGTCGTCGCGGCATTTCATCCCACCGTATTCGCACAGACTGATGGCATTGCCCGGCTACGGGTCTCGGCCGGCCAGGTCATCGAGCACGGGCCGATTCTTGGTCAGGTCCAGAGCCCGGAGCTCGAAAGCCGCGCCCGTCAGGAGCGCTCGAGTCTCATTTCCCTGCAAGCAGATCTCGATCGGCAGAGAATCCTCGCCGAGCAGTCCCGGGCCAGATACCGACAGAGCATCGGCCTTCTCGAGGTCGAGCTAGAGGCCGCCAGGCGGGCCATGGATCGCGCTGAGCGCACCCGACAAGAGGGACTTCTCAACGCCGTCGAGTACGAAAAGGCCCAGGACGATGTCAAAGTGGCCGAGCTCAAGCTGGAAGTATCCCGCCAACAGGCCGATTTCGAATCCGAATCGCTCGATTTCGAGCTTCGGAACCGTGAGTCGCAAGTCGAGCGGCAACGTCTCTTGGCAGAAGAGATCGAAAGACAGGTCGATGCGCTGACCATTCGCTCTCCCGTGTCAGGCCTCGTATCGCGCCTCTTGATCGAAGATCACGATGCGGTCGCACCCGGGCAGGGCCTGGTCACCGTGGTCGACCTCTCGGCCCTGGAGATCGAAATCCAGGTACCGGAGAGCTTCGCCGACGAGATCATCATCGGTACGGAAGCTGCAGTGTCCTATGAAGGCGAGACCTTCCTCGGTACCGTCACCAGCATCTCGCCCGAAGTCGAGGGCAACCGAGTTCGAGGACGTGTCGCCTTCGATTCTGCCCCTCCAAACGGGCTGAAACAGAACCAACGAGTCCAAGCGAGGCTCCTGATAGACACCCGGGTCGAAGTCCTCAAAGCGCCTCGAGGTCCCTTCCTCGAGGCCGCAGGCGGGCGTCAGGACTATGTGGTCGAAGATGGCATCGCCGTGCTTCGTCCGATTCAGGTGGGAGCTGTCAGCCTGGCGGAAGTCGAAATCGTCTCGGGTCTCGACCTGGGAGAACAACTCATCGTTTCCGACACTGCCCGGTTCGAGGGCGCCAA
>JAUWSP010000497.1 GCA_030610025.1 Acidobacteriota bacterium
GGGGCTCCATATCCTCATCGCGCATGTGGTTGAGGGCCTGGTAGACGATGAGAATCGCGTTGTTGACGACGGTGCCTCCGAGGATGATGAAGCCCAACATCGTGAGCACATCCAGGGACTGATAGGTAAAGAGGTTGACCACTGCCAGGCCCAGGAAGCCGCCGAAAGCGGCCAGGGGAACGCTGAAGAGAATGACCAGCGGATAGAGGAAACTCTCGAAGAGGGCCGCCATCAGCAGGTAGGTGATGATGATGGCAAGCACGAAATTCCAGATCAGTGCCTGCAACGTCTGGGTCAGTTTGTCCGCCGACCCGGACAGTCGTGCGCGGTAGAGGCCACCCAGCTTGCCCTCCTGTCGTAGGGGCTCGAGAATGTCGTCCTCGATGGCGGTCATGGCCGCCTGTAGCGGCATCTCCTCTGGCGGTTTGACCGCGATGGTGATGGATCTCTGGCGCTCCCGATGGGCGATGGTGGCAGGCCCAGTCTCCAGCGTCACCTCGGCGACTGAACCCACCGTCACCAACTCTCCGCCAGGCGTGGCCAGGGGAAGCTGCTCGATCAGGTGAGAGTGCAACGGCTCGTCGCCGTGATCGGCAAGTACCTTGAGATCGATCTCATGACCTTCGAACTGATAGTCACTGGCCTTCGTACCGTCCACGAGAACACTGACCGTCGTTCCCAGGTCCCGATTTGAAATTCCCAGCTCCGCAGCCCGCCGACGATGGGTCCGGACCTGAACTTCCGGGTTGCCCAGATCGAGGCTGGGGATGGGTCGCGCCTGGGCCGTCGGCAGCACCTCGCGAGTCCGGCCGAAGACCTCGCCCCCCAGTTCCACCAGCTGGATCAGATCCGGCCCGGTCAATTCGATCTCGATCGTCCTGCCCATACCCATGCCGCGCTGGAAGATGCTGACCTGGCTCATGAAGGCGATGGCCCCAGGGAGTCTGGCGTTGACCTTCTGAAACGCCGGGATGAGCTCGCGAACCCTCTCCGGATCCCTGGCTGAAGCCCCAACGAAGATCTGCTCACCAAAGACCACATAGAACATCGCTGAGACGCCGCCACCCGCAAGCTCCGCGGTCTCTTCCGGCGAGCCACTCCACAGTGGCTCCATCTCATCCAGATAGAACTGCAGGTAACTGGCATTCTCCTCCAGACTGTGTCCAGGAGAGGCCAAGATGATGCCAAACAGGAAGTTCTGGTTGCCGGTGGGCAGGTACTCGGCCTGGGGCATCAAGAGGAGACTCAGTCCCACGGCGAGTACCGTGAAGGTCACCACTACGGTCCACCGGCGACGGGAACTGGCCAGAATCCAGTCGACGCTGCGGGTTACCCAGTCGTTGAACCTGTTGGCCGGTCCGAGCAGACCCCAGAGATTGCGGAATCCGCGATCCTGGGTCTCGGGCGTCGCGGCTCCGAGAATCTTCCCGGCCAGGCTCGGGATCACCGTGATCGCCACGATCAGGCTCAGCCCCACGGCCGAGCTGATGGCGATGGCAATGTCCCTGAAGAGCTGCCCGACCTCCTCCTGGACGAAGAGGACCGGAACAAACACGGCGATGGTGGTCAGGGTGCTGGCCAGGACGGCACCCCAGACCTCGGTGGCGCCATCGTAGGCCGCGCTGAATCGCGACTTGCCCATCTGCCGGTGGCGATAGATGTTCTCCAACACCACGATGGAGTTGTCCACCACCATGCCGACGGCGAAGGCCATCCCCGCCAGGCTGATGACATTGAGGCTGCGACCCAGCCAGTTCATGACCAGGAAAGTGCCGATGATGCTGATGGGGATGGCAATCGCCACCACCAGGGTACTGGACCGACTCCGCAGAAAGAGGAGCAGCACCAGTATGGCCAGGGTGCCACCCAGGATCAGATTCTGCCGGACCAGGTTGATGGCACTGTAGATGTAGTCGGTCTCGTCCGAAACCTGGACGATCTTCAGGCCCCGGGGGGCCAAGAGATCACGATTGACATCGACCAACGTCGCCTTGACACCCTTCATCACGTCCAGCACGTTGGCGCCGGTCTGTCGGACGGCGTTGAAGGCGATCATCTGGCGGCCGAAGAAATAGGCCTTTGCCCGAGGCTTGGCAAACCCGAACTCCACAGTGGCCACGTCCCGCACGTGGACCGGTACGCCATCGCGGACTGCCACTACGACATCTTCGATCTCAGCAGGGGAGCCGTATTCGCCGACGGTCCTCACCAGGTATCGTCTCTTGCCTTCGTTGAAATCGCCGCCGGAGTAGTTCCGATTCTCACGATCGATGGCGGCCACGAAATCCGTGATCGTGATCTCACGAGCGGCCAGGGCGGCCGGGGTCACCACGACGTGCATCTCTTGCTCGGTACCACCAAAGGAGTTGACGGCTCCGACACCGGGCACTCGTTCGAACTCGGGTTTGACGAACTCGTCGAAAAAGGTCAGGAGGTTCTCGATCCTGCCCTCGTATGGGTCCTCGTCCGAGGGCACGATCACGAACCAGGCCATGGGGCTGGCCTGCGCTCCGACCGCTCGAATCACGGGCTTGTCGGCGTTGTCCGGATATCTGGGAACCTGCTCCAGCCGGTTCGAGACCTTGAGGACCGCCGTGTCCAGATCGGTACCGGTGACGAAGGTGAGCGAGATGGAGCCGAAGTTGTCCGAGCTCGAGCTCTCCATCTTCTCCAGGCCTTCGAGACTCTTGAGCTGTTCCTCTTGTTTGTCGATGATCTCCCGCTCCACCTCCATGGGACTGGCACCCGGCCAGAAGGTGCTGACCATCACCTGCGGCTCTTCCATCGTGGGGGTAAGCTGGAATGGAATTCGCAGCAGGGCGATCGTGCCGAACAGCACGATCAGGATCGCGCCGACCGCGGTCTTGACCGGTGAGTGAATGGCCGTGCGGACGATCTTCATGGCAGCGGATAATCCTGGACTTGCGGCTCGACCGATTGGCCTGGGAACACTCTTTCGTTGCCACGAGTAATCAGTCGATCGCCGGGCCTCACGTCACCCGTCACCGCGACCCAAACACCGATGGCCGACCCTACTTGTACGGCTACGCTTTCCACCGTGTTGTCGTCTTTGATCCGGAAGACCACGGTTTCATTGCGCTTGGTAACGACAGCGTCCTTGGGCACGATGACCGCTTCTACCGGCTCTCCCATCAA
>JAUWSP010000503.1 GCA_030610025.1 Acidobacteriota bacterium
GCTCGGGTCGAACCCTCGCCGACAACGGTTCGAGTCTCTAATGTCCAGGCCTGCTGGCCACCCGGCCGAACCTCCAATCGACAACGGTAGGGGCGGGAATCAGGCGAGGAACGAGCGCAGGAGTTCGAGGTCGCGGCGATGGCCTTCGCTGTCGTCGCCCATCGGGGTCTCGAGAATCATCGGTCTGCCATGCCAGCGGGGGTCATTGACCAAACGCTCGAACACCTCGAGGCCTAGATGGCCCTCACCCAGGTTGGCGTGACGGTCCTTCTTCGATCCTAGTGGGTGACGGGAATCGTTGAGATGAAGGCAACTGGGCTCGTCGGGACCCAAGAGCTCCTGGGCCTTCTCGAAGAAGGCCTCGTAACCCGCCTCGTCGTCGATGGGGTGGCCAGCGGCGAACGCGTGGCAGGTATCGACGCAAAGGCCGAGTTTTCCGTCGCAGCCGGCCCGATCGACGATCGCTGAAAGTTGTTCCAATTGGTGGCCGATGAGAGTCCCCTGACCAGCTGTATTTTCCAGAAGAACCCTAGTTTGGCACTCGGGTCGCGCTGCGTAGACTTCCTGGAGAGATTCGGCAATGCGATCTATGCCTGCTTCGTCGCCCGCACCCAGATGGGCTCCGGGATGCACGACGAGTCCCGGGATCCCCAGTCGGTGGCAACGATCCAGCTCATCGCCGAGAGTCGCTCGCGAGCGACGGAGGTTGTCCGGCTTGGTCGCGGCGAGATTCACCAGATAGGTAGAGTGTGCGACCAGAGTCGAAATCTCGCTATCGCGGAGCTCTTGGTCGAACTGCTCGACGTCGGTGTCCGTGAGCGGTTTGCCCTCCCACTGGCTGGCGTTCTTGACAAAGATCTGAATGGCATCGCAAGCCAGATCGGACCCCCTGGAAACGGCTCGAGGGATACCGCCTGCGATGGAAACATGAGCACCGAGCAGAGGCTTCATCAGAGGGCGTATCTTGCCACAACTCCGGGGCGAGAGTGGAGGAGTGGCTGCCGCTTGGGTCTGCCGCTGCTGGCTGCTAGACTCCCGCCGATGTTGAGGGGGGTTACCCGGGCCTTAGGCTGGCTGACATATGGTGTCTTGCTGCTGGCGATTTTCACTTTCGCTGGCTATTTCTCGTTCAACCTGTTCGTGCGGAGCGGCGTTACGCAGGTCCCCGAGCTGGTGGGGCTGCCGGAAGCCGAGATCGAGGCGAGGTTGATCGATAACGGCTTGATCCTGCGCCGGCTGTGGGCCTCGGATCGTTTCGATGAGGAAGTACCCGCAGGCCACGCCTTGAAACAGTCCCCTCGGGCGGCCAGCCTGGTCAAACGTGGTGCAGCGGTAGAGGTCGTGGTTTCGCTCGGGCCGGAGCGCTTGAGAGTACCCGAAGTCGAAGGGCAGGCTTTGCAGGAAGCGAAGGTGACCCTGACTGCGTCCGGGCTGAATGTCGGTCGAGTCTTCAACCTCGTCAGCCGAGGCACGACGCCGGGAACCGTGGTGCTCCAGGAGCCCCCGGCCGATGCGCAAACTGGCCGGGGCACCGCTGTAGACCTGTTCCTGTCTTCGGCTAGCCGACATGGTACTTTTGTCATGCCTGATCTCACCTATCGCAACTTCGAAGGGGTGCGCCACTTCTTCGAGCGCCGGGGATTTCGTCTGGGGAGCGTCAAGTTCGAGCCCTACGAGGGCATTTCACCTGGGATCGTCCTACGGCAGTATCCTCTTCCAGGCCACCAGTTGCGAAGGCAAGATGTCATTTCGCTGGTGGTGACTACCTTTGAGCGGGAAGGAGTCTGAGTCGATGTTACTAGCACCATCCATCCTGGCGGCAGATCTGGCGGATCTGAAGACCGCAGCCGATCAATGCAGTCGCGGCGGCGCAGACTTCATTCACGTCGATGTCATGGATGGACACTTCGTGCCGAACCTGACGATAGGAGTTCCTGTGGTTCGGGCTCTGGCCGCATGCAGCAAGGTTCCACTGGACGTACACCTGATGGTGAGCAATCCCGAACGGCTGTTGGAGGAGTATCTGGATGCAGGTGCCCGTTGGTTGTCGGTACATTGGGAGGCCGTCACCCACCTGGATCGGATGGTCGGCCTGATCCAGCAGCGGGGAGCCGCGGCTGGCGTGGTCTTGAATCCCGCTACTCCGATCGAGGTTCTCGAGGATATCTTGCCGATGCTGGATTTCGTTCTCCTGATGTCGGTGAACCCAGGCTTTGCCGGGCAGGCTTTTCTACCCTATTGCCTGGACAAGGCACGGAGATTGCGTAGCGTTATCGAGCGGCGGCAGCTCGACGTGACGATTGCTATGGACGGTGGTATCGGTATCGACAACATCCGGCAGGTTGTAACCTCCGGAGTGGATTTTTGTGTCGCGGGATCGGCGGTTTTTTCAAGTGAGGATCCGGTAGCGACCATGCAGGAGCTCAAGCTGCGGGCAGACTCGGAGCCGGCATGAAGAACTCGAGCGCTCATGAGGGCATTCGCTACTCTCTGTGGCTCACCGCGTTGCTGGTGGTCATGACCCTGTCCGTAGTGGGCTGCAAGAGCTCGGGTGGCTCCGGAGTCGAAAACGACCCGATTCTCCAGTTGTCAGCCGATGAGTCACTGGAGCGGGGTCGACAGCTGATGGAGGCCGGCAAGTACCAGCCGGCGGCTGAATATCTGTCGCATGCCTTCGAGGTGGCACCCAACTCGGCGAGCGGTCGGGAGGCACTTCTGTTATCGGCCGATGCTCTGTTCCTGGACGGTGGCGTCGCCAATTTCATCAAGGCGCAGGCGAAGTACACAGACTTCCAGAATCGGTTTCCGACCAGCGAGCGTAGCGACTACGTTCAGTTCCAGATTGCCAACTGCATGGAGAAGCAGACTCGAAAACCCGATCGTGATCAAACTCCGACAATCGATGCCCTGAATGCCTATGAAGAGCTCGTGCGTCTCTATCCAACGAGCGAATATGTGGATGAGGGCCAGCTGCAGATCGTGGCTCTGCGGCAAGCCATGGCGGAGCACGAGTACATCGTGGGCCGCTACAACATGACTCGAAAGCTCTGGCCGGCTGCTATTCACCGGTTCGACGGTTTGCTGGAGCAGTATCCGGACTACCTCGAGCTAGACAAGGTGTTGCACTCCAAGGGTTCAGC
>JAUWSP010000265.1 GCA_030610025.1 Acidobacteriota bacterium
ACTGATTCCGAATAGATCGTGACCATCGGCTCTGGAGTGCTGAAAGGAAAACCACCCTGGCCTATCGAGTCTTCGCTGTTCAACCCATAAGTCAAGAGGATTCGGCCTGTCTGGAGGTGCAGCTCCTCGCCCCGTGACGCCAGCTGCTCGAGCTCGGAAGTCAGCTGCTCCAGCCTCCTACCCTGATGGCTGCGCTCCTCTACCAACTGACGATACCGGGCCAGACGGAATCGGTTCGCAACGGCACTTGGCGTGACTACGAGGCCGAAGACGACAAGGCAGAGAATCGCTCCACCAAGCACCGCCACCAGGCGAAGATGACGCCGCGTCAGGAACAGATACCCGACTCCCCGGCGGATTCCAGCCGGATGAAATTGGATCTCTAGGGCAGGTTCCCGCGCGGGGTTTTCGTCAGCCATACGGGCTCCGAGGAAACCCTAGCACGACTCTTCTCAACCGGCTGAGGGCCTTTCCACAAGCCTATCCAGCTCGGCCTCGCTGGCATGCCGAGAGAGGGCATCGATCAAGTCCGCATGAACCCCTTTCGTGCCCGCGAGCAGATTCCCGGTTCGCAGGAAATCGCGCCCCCCATCCAGATCGCTGACGACTCCCCCTGCCTCCTCGATCAACAGAGCTCCGGCTGCCACATCCCAAGCCGACAGGCGGAACTCGAAGAACCCATCGAAGACTCCTGCCGCCGTGTAGGCCAGGTCCAGCGCCGCGGCGCCACAACGTCGAATGGCCCGCGCTTCGAGAAAGACGTCCCGGAAGACATCGAGGTACACGTCGAGGGCCGCCTTGGCCTTGAATGGGTAACCGGTGGCCAGAAAGGCCCCCTTCAGGCCCTCTCGATCGGACACGCTGATCGCACGGCCATTCAAATGGGCGCCCCCACCCGAGGAAGCGGTAAAGAGGTCGCCCTGCTCCGGAGCCAAGATGGCTCCAGCCAACATCCGATCCCCCTGTCGACAGGCGACCGATACCGCATAGATGGGTAGGCCTTGCAGGAAGTTGGTCGTCCCGTCGAGGGGATCCACGATCCATTCGAACTCACTCGCATCACCGCCCCGATAGCCGGCTTCCTCGCTCAGGACCCGATGGTCGGGAAACCGCGCCTCCAGGACGCCCAGAACAGCATCTTCACTCTCGCGATCTGCGAGGGTCACGAAGTCGTTCTCCGCCTTGACCTGCACATCGAGCGAACTGTCCCCAACCCCGCGGCGCAAAACCTCGCCACCAGCCTGGTCCGCTGCCACGGCTACTTCTAGAAGCTCTTCGTTCATGCTCCGCATTATCGCAGAGGCGCTGCGGTATGGGTTCGGCCCCGATCAGGGGGCCCTACTTCGTCGGACGAGAGAGAACGGTTCCACCCAGAATCGTCGCCACCGGACGACCTCTCAGACGCCAGCCCTCGAAAGGGGTATTGCGAGCCTTGCTTCGGAACCGCTTGGCCCTGACGGTTATGGGTCGATTGGGATGAAAGACCGTCAGGTCGGCAGGCGCACCCGGCGTGAGTGTGCCCACGGGAAGATTGAGCACTCGGGCTGGACCGGTCGTAAAAAGCTCCACCAGGCGATTCAAGGTGATGATGCCCGGCCTCACAAGGCGATCGAGACAGACACTGAGGTTGGTCTCCAGGCCGATGATCCCGAAGGGCGCAGCGCTGAACTCGACATCCTTTTCGTCCGCATGGTGCGGTGCGTGGTCGCTGGCGATCGCATCGATGGTTCCGTCTGCCAGGCCGTTGAGCAACGCCTCCCGATCCCGTTCGGATCGCAAGGGAGGGTTCATTTTGGTATTGGTGGAGAACCCACTCTCGCTGACCGCTTCGTCGGTGAGCAAGAGGTGGTGCGGGGTGACCTCGCAGGTTACCGCCAACCCTTGCGCCTTGGCGCGACGCACCATATCCAGGCTGCGGCCGGTCGACAGGTGAGCGACGTGGTACCGGCCCCCGGTATCTTCCGACAACAAGACATCGCGCGCCACCATCACGTCCTCCGCGCTGCCCGGCGCACCCGGCAACCCCAGTCGCGTCGACCACTCCCCTTCATTCATGACACCGCCGGCACTCAGATCGAGGTCCTGAGCGTGTTGAATCACCGGAATGTCGTAGTGCTGTGCATAGAGCAGAGCCCGGCGCATCAGCTCGGCGTTGGAAACCGGGAATCCGTCATCGGAGACGGCGACCGCCCCGGCCGTCACCATCTCTCCGATCTCCGCCATCTCCTCGCCTTTATGGCCCTTGCTGACGGCCCCGATGGGGAAGACCCTGGCGAACCCCGCCTCCGTGGCCTCCTTCATCACGTGCTCCGTTACCGATCGGTTGTCGATCACGGGAGCCGTGTTGGGCATGCAGGCAACCGAGGTGAAGCCAGCAGCAGCAGCGGCGAGAGTCCCTGTCCTGACCGTTTCCTTGTACTCCTGACCGGGCTCACGCAGGTGCACATGCATGTCGATGAGCCCCGGGGAAACCACCATCCCATGGGCCTCGTAGACTTCGGCACCGCGGATTCCCTTGACCTTCTCGTCGATCTGCGCGATGCAACCGTCCTCGATGAGAATCTCCAGGACGCCATCCAGATCCTGACTGGGATCGACTACCCTACCGCCTCGTACGACCAGCTTCATGCCGCCTCCTGCAGGGCTCCGGCCAGCAGATAGAGGACCGCCATCCTCACTGCCACGCCATTGGCAACCTGCTCCAGGATTACCGAGTAAGGCCCGTCGGCAACATCGCTTGCGATCTCGACACCCCGGTTCATCGGTCCCGGGTGCATGATGATCACACCACGTTTGGCTCGCTTCAGGCGCTCGCGGGTCAGGCCAAAGAGACTGAAGTACTCTCTCGTCGAGGGAAAGGCCAGGCGGGATTGGCGCTCCAACTGAACCCGCAGCATCATGATCACGTCGGCGCCCTTGATGGCCTCGTCCAGGGTGTAGACCACCCTGACGCCCAGCTTCTCCGCTTCGACTGGCATCATGGTTCTGGGTCCTGCCAGCGTGACCTCGGCCCCCATTTTGTTGAGAAGATGGATATTGGAGCGCACTACGCGGCTGTGCTCGATGTCGCCTACGATGGAGATCTTGAGCCCCTCCAGCCGGCCTTTGTGCTGCAGAATCGTCAAAGCATCGAGAAGCGCTTGCGTGGGATGCTCATGGGCCCCATCACCGGCGTTGATGACACCAGAAGGAAGCCGCTCCGCGAGCATGTGGGGCACCCCAGGGTGACTGTGCCGGATCACGAGTAGGTCCGGCGCCATCGCCTGCAGATTGAGAGCCGTATCGATCAGACTCTCTCCCTTGGAGAGCGACGAACTGGCCGACGAGAAGTTCAGGCTATCCGCCGAGAGCCGCTTCTCGGCGATCTCGAAGCTGGACCGTGTTCGGGTCGAAGCCTCGAAAAAGAGGTTGACCACGGTCTTGCCCCGCAGCGTCGGCACCTTCTTGATCGGACGCTCCGAGACCTCCCTGAACGACTCGGCCGTGTCCAGAATCAACTGGATCTCCTGCGGCGAAAGATCCGCGATTCCAACCAGGTCCTTTCGGGTCCATCCCTCTTGTGTCATCGATGTCTACTCGGGTTCCATGATGGTGACTTTGTCCTCTCCGTCGGTGTCGACGAAGCGGACTTCTACGAGCTCATCTGCGGCAGAAGCGATCTTGCGGCCGACAAAGTCAGCCTGGATGGGTAGCTCGCGGTGTCCACGGTCCACCAGAACCGCCAGCTGCACCGCTCTCGGGCGTCCATAGTCGGTCAGAGCGTCCAAGGCCGCCCGAATCGTTCGGCCGGTGTAGAGGACATCGTCGCAAAGCACCAGGGTCTGGTCCTCCACCGGACCGGGAAGGCGGGTCTCCTTGACCACTGGTTGAGGCGCGATGACCGACAGATCGTCCCGATAGAGAGTGATATCCAGGACGCCGATGGGCACCTTCTGACCCTCGGAACGCTCGATCTCGGCGGCCAGGCCCTCGGCCATGGGCACACCCCTGGTTCGGATGCCGACCAGCATGAGGCCTTCGACACCCCCATTGCGCTCGAGAATCTCTCCCGCCATGCGGCGCAGGATTCGTGCCATCTGTTGGGCGCTGAGAACGTTCTTCTTGAGCTTCAATCCGCCTGACAAGGCGACCCCCCAATCGAGGGCATGGTATGCCCCCCTTTCTCGGGTGTCAACAACTGTTCCGGCTCCCCACCAATCGAAGGCACGATCAGCTTACAGACGACCACTCTTGAAGGCTCCGACCACCAGATCTCGCGGCCTCCACTCTCCAGCACCCCCAAGTCTTGTGGTCTGCCGATAAGCTCTGCTATCCTCCGCCGCCAAGGGAACCGCTGCGCCATGTTCAAGCTCAACCGCCTCGAGCTCTCGGGCTTCAAGTCATTTGTCGATCCGGTAAACCTGGAAGTTTCAGGTCGCCTGACCGCGATCGTGGGGCCCAACGGATGCGGCAAGAGCAACATCGCGGACGCCTTCGTATGGGTACTCGGGGAGCGCAGCGCCAAGAGCCTCCGGGGCGAGAAGATGGAAGACGTCATCTTCGCCGGCGCCAAGTCGCGCCGCCCCCTCGGAATGGCCGAGGTCAACCTCGAGTTGCTCACCGACAACGGATTCGCCAAGGCCGAGGACGGTCGAATCCGCATCGGACGACGTATCTACAGGACCGGCGAGAGCCAATACCTGCTCAACGGCAAAGTCGTCCGCCTCAAGGACATCAAGGATCTCTTGATGGATACCGGACTGGGGATTCGAGCCTACTCGATGATCGAGCAGGGCAAGATCGGCATGATCCTCTCCGGCAAGCCCCAGGAGCGCCGTCGACTG
>JAUWSP010000112.1 GCA_030610025.1 Acidobacteriota bacterium
GCAATCCTCATGCTTATCTGGATCGCGATCGCTGGAATTTGGCTTGTATCGAGGACGGTGAGCACAACGTTGGTCACGTACGTGTCGACAGGGCTTTCCTCGGCAGTTGCGATCTATGCCCATGTTGCGTTCTACTGGGCTAAGAAGAAGTTCTCAGAAAACAGGAGGGACTGATGGCTGCCCCAGACATCTGCACGGTTACCGGAACCATCTGCAAGGCAGACGGAGCGATCCTTCAGGGCGTTCAGGTCGTAGCGACAATCAGGTCCACACAGCAAGACCAGGGCGGCCAGGTGGCCGATGACGTCGGAGTCACGTCCGATCCTATCGAGGCGTTCACCGGTGATGACGGCGTGTTCGGCGTCGACCTGATACAGGGGTCTACGGTGCTTCTCGAGATCGACAGCATCAACCTCCGCAAAGAGATCCAGATTCCAGAGGAGGCCACCGTCGACTTCACGACGCTGATCTAGGCTAAAACGAGAGGCTGAAGCCACCTCCCCGCGTCTGCGGGGAGGGGCCAGTTGGAGGTCTAGAAACCTCGGTAGCGGACGCCTCGAGAACCTCGGACGATGCCCTTGGCGGTCTCGCTGGCCGTCTCCTGGACAACCACGCGGCCGGCTTCACGCGCGAATACCGACGAACCAATCCCGCGAGCTGCGTCGATTACTCGGCCGGCCGCTGCTGCGACGGGCTTTGCAACGACGACTGCGCCGATGGTTGCTGGTACCGGGTTACTGCGGCACGCTTGGTTGAGAGAGTCGTACCAACGACGACCAAACCATGGTCCGTCTTGGTTCTGAGGTCCGTCCGTGTTTCTATCATCGTTCTGATTCATACAGGTGGCTCCTTTTCTCGTGCACCTCATTTGGTACGTGACGAGTGGACAGGTGCTGGTCCGGTTCATTACGGAGCGATATTTTTCGCTCATCATTCTTATGCCTGGGAAGGGCGAGTGATTCGGGCTGATTGACCTCCTTTCACGGTGCGTGCTACCGTTCGTAAAAGTGCGTTTCCTGGGGGTTACATGACAACCGCGGCCCTGGTCCTCGACTTCTACGACGACAGCAAACACGAGATGATGGCCAAGGTGGCCATGCCGGCGTCGATGCGTGACACCAATATGTCCGTTTTGACATCGGAGCAGCATGACCATCTGTCCGACGCAGACTTCGGTCTCATCGTTCTGACGAAGCGCGCGGCCGTGCTGCGGAAGTATCCTGTCAATGACCCGGGCAATGCCTGGCTCAGCGGACAGTACTTCCAGCACACGCACGACAAACTGGCGTTTCCGGCCAGATTCGTGGCTGCACACTTCATCAAGAAAGCGTGCACTGCCTATGGCGTACCATCCTCTCCTGTCCTAGACGCTTATGCCGCTAGAACTGGAGAGGTCGACGTCGAGTCGAACACGTTCGTCGAAGGATCGGAAAGCCGATGGATGCTGCAGAAGATGGCTGAGCGTGAGCTCATGACGAAACAGGCCGACGCTGCCGAGGTGAATGCTCTCATGGAGCTCCCGAACGAACACTTCGCACTGGTGATTCGCCAGAGTGACGGGTCGATCATTCGGAAGTACGCCATGCCGGATGCCGTCCATGTGAAGAAAGCGGCGAAGTACTTCACCAAATACGCCATGGATCTGGCTCCAGAGCATCGCCACCGATTCGCGGTTGCTGTTCAGGCACGCGCCGAAGACTTCGACGTCGACCTCTCAGACGACGAGATGCTGTTCAAGTGGGCATCCATAGACTGGAACCGGCACGTGCATGCTCATCTGGAGCAGCGCAAGAGTCTGCTCCCACAGAATGAGGGCGCCAGGCAGGTGCTGGACAAGCTCGCCTCCGCGATCGCGGAGAGCCAGACCACGCCGGAGGATGCCGCGAAGGCTCTACAGACACTCGATGATGCCACCGGGCTGTCGCGGTACTACGACCGCGGACTCACCGATCCATTCGCCAGCACCATGGACAAGCACGCCGAGGGCTGGTCGAAGGAGGTCGACGGGCACATTCTCACCGAAGCCGATTTGCGCAAGGTAGCGTCGTCGAAGAAGCTTGCCAGTTACCTTGGTGAGGCCTTTGCTGGCCAGTTCGCAAAGAATCCCGTCGAGATCTTCGAGTCACTGCCTGCGCCCGAGCGGATCCTGATCAAGCAGGTGTCCACGGGCGAGGCCTGATGTCTCAGCGAGAGGTCAACGACGCGGAGCTCGCCTTCTTCGGAGCCATCCAAGGAGACGAGGTTATCAAAGAGGCTGCCGAACTCGCCCCGGAGACCGTCGAGGCACTGGGGATTCCATCCGTGTCTCCGGCCTTCCTTGACCAGCTCGAGCAGCAGGCGTCCAAGATGCCGGAGAAGGCTCCCGCCGAAGAGCCGTCGGACGCTGAAGGGACCGAGCTCGAGCCTTACGACCGCACCGATGTTCCACCCGAGGAGGCATCTGCTCCCGAGCCAGACCTGCCAAGCCGGGCGACGCACGGAAAGCTCTTCGCAGACAAGCGAGCCCACCCGATCCAGATCCTCGAAGTTCTCACCATGCGCTACAAGGCGGAGTGGCCCAGTTGGGAGTCGGACACCCTGTGGTGGGCGCTGCGACGAGACTTCGGACCTGTCGGAGAGGTGTGTCGCAACAAGATCTCCGCACTCCGACTGGCCGTCAGCACGGATGTTCCGTGGCTGGACTGGGATGTATTCGAGGACTCGGGCCTGTCTTGGAACGACATCATCCCGGTCATCGGATCCTTCCAGCCAATGACGCCGATGCAGGCCGCTTTCGCGGTGAACGTTCTCCGATCGATTCGACCGGACGAGGAGTTTGCGCACGAGGTCCGCGCATATATTGCGGCCATCTTGGACGAGCATGGATTCGTGTATGCACCGGAAGAGTTCTTCGCTGACGCTCAGGAGTTGCTCGATAGAAAGAGCTGGCTCGCTGGGCTGAAGAGCGATGTTGCCAGTGCATGGGAGCAGGTTAAGGGCCTCAATCCAGAGACAATCGCCTGGAACCCGGAGAATCCGTTGGATCTCCACCTGCTTAAGCTGTCTGTTGTACAGCGATACCTTGCAGAGCGCGAAGCACTTCGCCAGGCTATTCCTGGCATGGCGGCAGCCTCTTCTACAGTTAGCCCACCTGTGCCATGATGGATGGTGAAAAAATGCAGGTGGTCGACATCAGTGCACCCGCTCCCGTTCGCGAGATTGCGGAGATGATCGCAGGATTCCGCAAGGAATTCATCGAAGGGCTGTACAACGGGGTCGTTGAGGAAGCTGACAAGGTCGCTGACTCTGGCTACGATCCGGCCCGTGGAAGCGGCCGCGGTCCGTGGTGGGCCAATGGAGACTGAGAATGTCGATGAAGCACTTCTCCTATCTCGTGACCGATGATGCAAACGCCTTCCTCCAGAAGGTTGCCTGTGATGACGCGGAAGCCGTCTACGGCGTACGCCCAGTTGCGCGGCAGCCAGAACCGATGGAGAAGCGTGCTTCCCCGGACACGCCATTCGAGAAGATCGCAGCGCGCCTCGAGCGCGACATCGGCATTCTGAAGACCGCAGGGCCGTGCGGGCTTAGTTTCGGAATGTGCAAGAGGGCCAACGCATACATTGACCATCTCCTTTCAAGTGTGGGACTCGGTCCAGACGAGTTTGCTCAGGTATTCGACAAGGTTGCAGCCGAAGCAATCGAAACTGACCTCAATGCATCATGGGAACAGCTAAGTGCTGGTTGCCCAGATGACCTCAAGCCATGGCTAGAGTGGGAGCTCGCAAAGATCGGCTATGAACTTGCCGCTGATGCTGAAATGGAAAAACAAGCAGTATTCGGCCTGGTTGCTCGAGGTATTGGTGGCATTGGCAAGATGTTGATGCATGGTCGTGCAGCAGGATCCGCAGCAAAAGCCGGCCTGAAAGCTGGTGTGAGAACCGTAGGCCGAGAGGCGAAGGGCGCAAAGACTATCGTTGGCCATGGGTATCGCGGAGGAAAGGGACACATCAAAGCCACGATGGGTACCTCGAAAGCGCGCATGGCTGGACAGGCACTAGCCAAGGCAACGGGGCGAGGAGCTGCAGCACGTGCATACAGAGCAAACCTAAAGAAACAGCACCAGGCTGCTCGAGCGGGGCAGGTTAAGGGCCTCAGCGCGAAGCAAAAAGCCGGTGGGTACGTTTCGCCAAAGCAGCAGAAAATGCTCAATAAGGCCCGTGGCCGCGAGGCAATGAAAGCCCGTGAAGCTGTAAAGGTACCGGCTGCGCCCCGCGCTCCTGCGGCCATGAAGCCTCCTGCCGCACGAGCAGAGCAGAAGGCAGTCAAGACGCAGCAGGAAACGATGCGCGCCCAGGATGCCGCACGCAAGGCAGCCGTTGGACCAAGTGCAACCCGGAGCGGCCGCGGCGGCCCATCTCACTCAGAAACAAAATACACCGGTGGTCCTGGCGTTACTCCGCCAGCAACACCGAAAGGGCTCAAGGCGAAGCTGCTCAAGCCTGGTGGTTGGGACAAACTCACCACCGGTGAAAAGCTGCAGCTGGGAGCCGGTGGCTACCTCGGTGGCAAGATGCTATTCGGCGAAGGCCCAGCTCTGTAGCTAGAAAATGGCTACCACAGACTCACAACTTCTGAATAGCTACGACCGACGTCGTGGAACGGTGTATCCATCACCATTCTTCGACATCGCTCAGACCTACATGCCACCGACGGTCAAGGAGCTGTTTCGGTGGTGCCAGTACTTCTTCTACAAGGACCCGATGATCGGTGCGGTGGTCACGAAGATCGCCGAGTACCCGGTCACCAACTTCGTCTATAACGCTGGCGAGAAGCATGTCCGTGAGGGTTGGCGTACGCTCCTCGAGGACACACTGAACATGAAGCCGTTCCTGATCGAGATCGGCCTCGACTACTTTACGTACGGCAACGCCTTCATCAGCATCAACCTCCCATTTGTCCGCTGGCTCAAATGTCCAGAATGCGGAGAGATGTACCGGGCTACTGACGAAGGCTTCGAGTACAAGTTCAAGAACTTCGGCTTCCACTTCGCATGCAGGTCGTGCGGGGACCACGTCGAAGGCAAGATTATAGACCGGCCGATTCGCGACAAGACAGGCATCAACTTCGTCCGCTGGGATCCGCGAAACATCGATATCCACTACAACCCGATCACTGGCAAGTCTCACTATCGCTACAAGATCCCGAACAAGATCCGCAAGGCCGTCCACATGGGCACTCGCGAGATCGTTTCAGCAGTGCCAGAAGTCTTTCTCCTGGCCCTCAAGAAGCGTCGCGACATCGCTCTGAGCGACCAGAACCTATTCCACTTCAAGCGCCCAACGCTGGCAGAGCAGGACATGGGCTGGGGCAAGCCGCTCATCATCCACTCGATGGGTCGCATGTTCTACCTCTATGTTCTGCGCCGGGCCCAAGAGGCGATCGCGCTGCAGCGCATCTTGCCTCTCGAGTTCATCTTTCCGCAGGCGAACGCACAGCAGGACCCGTACCAGCACGTCAACCTATCCACGTGGCAGAGCACGGTCCAGGACGAGATCCGAAAATGGCGGATCGATCCGAACTACATATCGGTCGTGGCGGTACCGCTGGGATTCGAGAGACTCGGCGGCGACGGACGCGCACTGCTTCTGGGACCCGAGATCGAGGTCACCAACAAGGAGATCACTGGTGGCATGGGGGTGCCGATCGAGTTCGTCTTCGGAGGCCTTTCATGGTCTGGCTCGAGCGTCTCTCTACGGACACTCGAAAACCACTTCCTTATGTATCGGCGGTTACTGCTTCGGTTCGTCAACTGGGCCAAGAACCGCTGCAAGCTGTTCCTCGGTTTGCCGGATATCGACATCGGCTTCACCGAGTTCAAGATGGCCGACGACATTCAGCGGAAGCAGATTGTCATCCAGCTGAACGCCGCCAATAAAATCAGCGACCACACGATGCTCACCGAGCTCGGGTTCGACTACGACGACGAGCAGGAGATGATCGAGAAGGAGACCCAGACCCGGAACCGGATCCAGGCTCTCACTATGAAAGCCCAGACGGAGGCCCAGGGCGAGGCCTCGATCATCCAGGCCAAGTACCAGGCTCGAGCCCAGGAGGCCATGCAGGAGGCCATGGGGGCGATGTCCGGCGGTCAGCCAGGCCAGGAGGGCCAGGCTCAGGACCAGGCGTCTCAGGCCGGCGGAGGCGGCCAGGCTCCGCCACAGGAGGGCCCAGCGCCCGCCCAGGGCCAGCCGCCGCCACAGGAAGGCCAAGCGCCGCCCGGCGCGCAGGGCCAGCAGGCGGCTCCAGCGCCCGCCGGCGGCCAGGTCATGGCAGACCAGCAGATGGCCGAGCAAGCTGCGCAGCAGCAGGCCGCGGAGCAGCCAGCTCAGGTTGCGGGCCAGGCCGGAGAGCAATCCGGTGGAACCGGGAAGGTTGTCGAAATGGACGCGGCCCGGGTAGCCAAGCAGTGGGCAAATTCCTTGTCCAAAATGCCGCTTGATCAGAGGGACTCCATGCTAAATGACCTACGGCAACGGATGCCGAGCATGGCAAGGCTGGTCGAACAGATCCTCTCCCAGATGTCTCATGGTGAGACAGCAGGATCTGCGGCAAAGCGGATGAAGCCCCTGCCGCAGGCATCGGTGCCAAGGCGCCAGGACGGAAGTGTCTGATGGCGAAAGTCTCACGTCTCCGGGCCGGCATAGGTCGACCCAATAGGGGCACGTTCAAGTGCGAGAAGTTCGAGCTCTTCGACGACGCAGGTTCAGATGCCTACGCCGAGCTCATGACCAAGGCAAATAACGCCTCGTCAGGCATCACGATCGAATACATCAGAGAGTACTCGCGGAAAACAACCATCCGCGAGGGCAGTGGCCAGGACCAGGTCGTGACTACCACCGAGGAAATCATCCTGGTTGTACAGTACTGGCAGAAAGCCAAGAAGAAGAAAAAAGGAGAGACTGATGAAGAACTTCGCACTGAAGAGGCTGCTCTCAAGAGCGCTACTGGTAGCTAGCATCATTCTGCTGTTCTCTGCGCCGGCGCTGGCGCAGAGCGACGCGGTACCGGCTCCGGTCGATGAAGCCGCAACCACAGAGCTGGCCCCGGCCGCAGAGCCAGCTCCAGTAGTAGAAGTACCGAAGGTGGCGCCTGTCCCGGCTCCGGTCGTGGCTCTATCGCCGGCGCCGGTGCCAAAGACCGCTCTCGACAACCTGAGCTCTGAGGTCATGAACGTCCTTGTTCCGGTGTTCGGGACGCTGATCTCGGGACTGGTGACCTTGCTTCTGCTCTGGCTTCGCAGACGGTTCAAGCTTGAGATAAGCGATCAGCAGATCTCCTCGTGGTCCTTCATGGCTCGAAAGGGTGCGCTACGAGCTGCTGAGTGGGCCCGCAAAAAGGCAAAGGAACTCACCGAGGACAAGAAGATCCCGGGTCCAGAGATCCTCGAGGTAGGTGTGAACTGGGCGCTCGAGGCCGGCAAAGCTGCTGGCTTACCAGAGATGGGTCGCGAGAAGCTCGAGGGTTGGGTCGAGGCCGAGCTGTTCGACCTACGCCGTGAAGAAAACGGCGGAGAAGTCGCGAATCCCATCTAGGTCATGGGCGACACAGATGAGTCGAAGGGCGTAGAGCAGCCGCCCCTCGACCCGCAGAAGCTGCTACGTAAACTCGAAGCCTTGATCACAGAGAAGAGCCGCTTACTTACCGAGAAGACGGCTCCCGACTGCCAGCCGCCTCGCGTCAGCAAGTCGTGGATCTGGGCCATCATCATCCCAATCGTCGTGTTGATCGGCATCACGGCCTACGCCTGGCTCGCCTTTCGGCGCGGCCGCGAGCTCGCCAGGCTCCGCCACGAGAAGAGAAAGGCAATTATCCTGAAGACAAAGGCCCTCCTTGATAGCAAGCTCGCCGGCGGCAAGGTGAAGATCGAGGCGGCTGA
>JAUWSP010000202.1 GCA_030610025.1 Acidobacteriota bacterium
CTCGTCGCCTCGGCGTGGAAGTCGACCAGAATGACCTTGACTTCGGGGTCCAGCTCAGCCAGCAGCCGATCGGCCACCTTGAAGGGTGACTCCAACGGCTTCATGAAGACCTGGCCTTCGAGGTTGATGGTCGCTACAGGGATGCCCGCCGCGGTCTCGCCGACAAACAGGCCGTGGCCGGGATTGCCCTCCGGATAGTTGGCTGGCCGCAGCAGTCGAGGGTTCTCTTCGAGAAGAGTCAGACCTTCTTTCTTGTCCCAGATGTGGTTACCGCTGGTGCAACAGTCCACCGGCAGGTCCTCGAGCTCCGCCAGCACCTCGGGAGTGACGCCGAAACCACCCGCCGCGTTCTCGACGTTGACCACTACGTAGTCGGCCCTGTGCCGATCCACCAGATTGGGAAGCAGACGGCGGACGGCCACTCTGCCCGGCTTGCCCACCACATCACCGATGAAGAGAAGATTCACTTGGCGTACTCGATGGACCGAGTCTCCCGGATGACCGTAACTTTGATCTGCCCCGGATAGGTCAGCTCATTCTCGACCTTTTGCGCGATGTCGCGGGACAGCCAGATTGCCTTCTCGTCACTGAGACGCTTCGAATCCACGATGACCCGGATCTCCCGGCCGGCCTGGATCGCGAAGCTCTTCTGCACACCCTTGAAGCCGGCGGCGATCTCCTCGAGCTTCTCGAGGCGCTTGACGTAGGTCTCCAGCACCTCCCTGCGGGCTCCTGGACGAGCCGCAGAAAGGGCATCGGAAGCCGTCACGAGGACCGCCTCCACCGTCTCCGGATCGTAGTCGCCGTGGTGACAGGCCATGGCGTGGATGACCTCTTCACTCTCGCCGAATTTGCGCAGCAGATCGATGCCGATCTCTACGTGAGTGCCCTCCATCTCCCGGTCCACCGCCTTGCCGATGTCGTGCAGCAGCCCGGCGCGGCGCGCCACGGGAATGTTGGACTTGAGCTCTGCCGCCATCGTCGATGCGAGGAACGAGACCTCCTTGCTGTGCTGCAAGACGTTTTGACCGTAGGAGGTCCGATAGCGTAGACGCCCGAGGAGCTTCTGCAGCTCTGGATGCACGTTCGGAATGTTCAGCTCGAGCAGGGCCGCCTCGCCTTCCTGCTGCACCCGCTGCTCGAACTCCGCCTTGACCTTCTCCACGACCTCTTCGATGCGCGCCGGGTGAATTCGGCCATCGGCAATCAGCCTCTCGAGGGAGACCCGGGCGACCTCTCTCCGGTAGGGATCGAATCCAGAAAGGATGACGGCCTCGGGTGTGTCATCGACAATCAGGTCGATACCGGTCGCCATCTCCAAAGCGCGGATATTGCGGCCTTCCCGACCGATGATGCGGCCCTTCATCTCATCGCTGGGCAGCATTACCACTGAGACCGTAGCCTCTGCGACGTAGTCGGAGGCGCCTCTCTGGACCGCCATTCCGATGATTCGCTGAGCCTGCTTGCTGGCCTGCTCGCGAGCCTCGTCATCGATGCGCTTGACCATGTGGGCCGCCTGCATCCGCGCATCTTCCTGCATCATGTTCTTGAGCTCGTCGACCGCCTGCTGAGCCGTGAGGCCGGCGATCTGCTCCAGGCGCTGGCGACCCGTCGAGAGGACCTGGTCGACCTCTTCCTGCTGGCGGGTCAACTGCTGATCTCGATCGGCCAGGGACTTTTCACGAGAGGTGCAAGCCTTCTCCTTGCCGACCAGCTCATCGGTCCGCTTCTCCAGATTGTCTTCCTTCTGGGAGAGACGCCGCTCCAACGCCTCGAGCTCCGAGCGATGCTTGCGGGAGACCTTTTCGAACTCACCTCGCGCTTGCAGCAGCTTCTCTTTGGCCGCGAGGTCGGCCTCGCGCAGCTTGGTCTCTTTTTCGCGATCGGCTTCTTCAAGGACTTTCGCCGCTTGTCGACGAGCCTGGGCGGTGGTCCGCCGTGCCGCTCGACGCAGGCCGAACCACCAGATGGCGAGCGCGGTAGCAGCCACCAGGGCAACCGCAACAACTGTCATGTAGGTATCCACCGTTGGACCCCCTGTGCGGAAGCCAAGGTGGGTACGGGGAAGATCCAACGCCCTCCCAACTCATGGGAGGGGAATCAGCATCCCCCGCGAAGCCGTGTGGGTCTTTTCGTTTAGAACCTGGCCCTCACCAGGTGGGTGTCCGCTCTATGAGCCGTTAGCGTCCCCGTAAAATCGGGGCTGGCACAGGCGCCACGGAAGAAAGACTCCCTCGAATTTGCTGTTGGTTCTACAACTGCAGGACCCATCACAAACCACACAGGGGATACCAAATTCATAAGCTCGCAAAAGATGCGACAGTAAGGCTGGGCGACTACCCTTGTACTTACTTCTGCAGTTCTTCTTCCAGTCGTCCCGCCAGCTCCGTCACCTTTTCCTTGATCTCTACCCGATCCCCTTCTTGTTGCTTCCGGCACTGGAAAAATTCGTCAGTTACGTTGAGTGCCGCCAGGATGGCTATTTTTGCCGTGTCGATCGTCGTGACCTGCTGCGAAATATCACGCATCTTCGCGTCGACGACTTCGGCTAGCTCCTGGAGATACTCAGGATTCTTGTCTCCTCGAACATGGTAGACGGCACCAAAAATCTCCACTTCGGTTGCGGTGGTTGTCTTGGCAGCCATCAAACCGTTCCTGGACAGCCCTCACCGGAGGACAAGTCTTGCCTTCCCAAGGGCTTACTTGAGAGGAACTATACCACAGGGAGGAGGGGTTCAGAGGAGCTTTTCGAGGCTTGTGGCGAGCTGTTCGACCCGGTCGCGGACCGTCTGCCGCTCCTTTTCCCAGTCGCCCGCAGACTGGTCGGCAAGACGGGCTTCAGCCAGCTTTTGCTCGAGCTGTTTCACCTTCGATTTGCAGGTCCGGTTCTCTTTGCGCAGTGCCTCGATCTCATCGGTGGCGGCCTGCACTTGTTTCTCGAGATTCTTCAGCCAGTTCAGATCCATGGCGCCTACCTTTTCCATCCGAAACGATCCTCCAACTGCTGTCGAATCGTCTCGTTCTGTTGATTCACCTCTTCCTGGGTGAGTGAGCGGTCGCTGGCATTGTAGAGGAAATAGAGGGTCGTGTTAACCGCTCCCGCAGGCACCCCATCCCCCAGATATCGGTCCTTCAGACCGAACGACATCAGATCGGCCGGTCTCGTCCTGGCGATCTCCGCCTCGATCTCCTGCCAGGGGATCTCCACGTCATGGGTCAGGGTCAGGTCCGCCTCCACGGACGGGAATCGCGACGGAGGTCGAACGGTCAACACTTCCGAGACACCGAGCACCGTGCTCCTGACCTCCGCGATGTAGAGAGGGAACGGGGAGCTCTCGTCCACCAGCTGACCCATGAACCCCGCCACTTCGCCGCTTTCCTCGCAGACCAGCTCGCTGCCGGTCCCGTTCACCAGCCCCGGCAACTCGGCAGGCCTGGCCACGAGACGCACATTGAACCGTGCACCCAGGCTCTCGACGACTCCCTTCAAATCGAAGAGATCGAAGTCCTGTCGACGGTTCCAGGGCGTCTCGGAGCTCCCACCGGCGATCAGACCGACGGTCTCCACCTCACTCGCCGAACCGCCGGGGAACACATGGCCGATCTCGAACAAACGAATCGATCCCACCCCTCGGCGGTGATTTTAGGCCGCCGCTCCAACCAGGCCGGGCAGCACGGTCCGCCGCATGACCGAATAGAGCTCGGAGAGGGGGTTGGACAGCTTCAGGGGCTCGCCGTCCCTGGCCAGGACGGGGAATGCATCCTCCGACTCGGCGCCGTGGAACGAATAGGTGATCGCCTCGACGAATCCACAGGCGGCCAGATGCCAGCGTATCTGCTCGCGGCGCTGATGTCCCTCACTGGTGCCGGCGTCAGGCCCCTCCAGAAGCGGGAGCTGTGACGGTATGTCGTCGAAACCGTGGAGCCGCAGCACCTCCTC
The DNA here is from genome assembly GCA_030610025.1 of Acidobacteriota bacterium. Taxonomy (GTDB): domain Bacteria; phylum Acidobacteriota; class Thermoanaerobaculia; order Multivoradales; family JAHEKO01; genus JAUVRX01. The sequence goes on from JAUWSP010000202.1 coordinate 3,941, forward strand.
GAAGAGGTCGGCTTCCCAGACCTCCGGCTGGCCTTCTCCGGCTGGCTGAGACGGCAGGGGCTTGAAGTCGTAGTAACGCCAGGTGGGGACCTTCACCTGCCAGCGACCTGTGCCCTCCGAATGCAGATCGAACCCCAAGCCGGTCATCCAACCTTCCACCTGGTCGCCGGTGATCTCGGTTCCCGCGAAACGAACGAGTCGGTCCAGATCGAGACCGCCTGACAGCTCCCAGGTGAGCTCATCGTTGCGAGCATCGATGGCGCCCTGCAGAAGCTCGCCGCCTGCCAACTCCAGGACCAGCGCCACGACCCTGTCGGCCGCGCGGCGACAAATCTCGGGGTCGGCTCCGCGCTCGAAACGATGACTGGCATCGGTGTGAAGTCCCAGTCGCTTGGCGGTCTCCCGGACGCGAGCCGGATCGAAGTGGGCACTCTCGACGAGAATGTCGACTGTCTCCGAGGTGACTTCCGAATCCAGGCCGCCCATCACTCCAGCTACGGCCACGGCTCTCTCGGCATCGGCGATCACCAGCATCTCCGGATCCAGCTCGCGACGCTCTCCATCCAGCGTCACCAGGGTCTCACCCCCGAGGCCCCGCCGAACGACGATTCGGCCCTCGGCAAGCTTGTCCAGATCGAAGGCGTGGGTCGGCTGCCCGAGCTCCCAAAGGACGAAATTGGAGATGTCGACGATGTTGTTGATCGACCGCATCCCGAGCCCTTCGAGATGCGCCACCAGCCAATCGGGACTGGGACCGACCTTGACGCCCTCGACCACCCGAGCCACGTAGCGAGGGCAACCCGAGGCGTCCTCGAGCTCCACGACTGCCACGTCGGATGTTGGCTTCGCGGATTCGGGTGACTGCGCCTCTGGGAGCTCCAGTGGCTTGTCGAATGCCACGGAGACTTCCCGGGCCAGGCCCAGATGGTTCATGCAATCGGGGCGATTGGTCGTAACGTCGACATCCAACAGAAAATCGTCGCCACGTCGCTCCATGCCTTCCACGGCCAGACCCGCCGCCGTCAGCCGCTCGGCCACTGCCGAGACATCCGCCTCGGGGTCCACGTACCGGCACAGCCAATCGAAGGAGAAGAGCATCAACCCGACCTTTTCACTATATTTTCATCTGCCGAAGCAGTCGCTCATCGTTGTCGAACAACAGCCGGATATTCGGGATGCCGTAGCGAATCATCGCCACCCGATCGATCCCCAGACCGAAGGCGAAGCCAGAATAGACCTTCGGATCGATGCCACACCCGGACAGCACCCTGGGATCCACCATCCCGGCGCCCAGAATCTCCATCCAACCGGTTTTCGAACAGACCCGACACCCCTCGCCGCGACAGAACGGACAGGTGATGTCGACCTCGGCCGAAGGCTCGGTGAACGGGAAGTAGCTCGGTCGCAGGCGCACACCGGTATCCGGCGTGAAGAGCTGCTGGATGAAAGCCTCCAGGGTGCCCTTCAGATGCCCCATGGTGATGCCTTCAGCCACCGCCAGGCCTTCCACCTGATGAAACATCGGCGAGTGCCGGAGGTCGTTGTCGTGCCGATAGACCCGGCCCGGGCAGATGATGCGAATCGGCGGCTTTCGCGCCAGCATGGTGCGAATCTGAACCGGCGAGGTGTGGGTCCGGAGTAGCCGCCCATCCTGTAGAAAGAAGGTGTCCTGCGTATCGCGAGCCGGGTGGTCCGGTGGAAAGTTCAACGCTTCGAAGTTGTGATAGTCGTCCTCGACCTCTGGACCCTCGGCGACGCTATAGCCCAGCCCTGAGAAGATCTCGACGATCTTCTGGGTGACCCGGTTCACCGGATGCACGCTGCCCAGAACAGGCTGCCTACCCGGCAGGGTCACGAC
>JAUWSP010000128.1 GCA_030610025.1 Acidobacteriota bacterium
AAATCGACATTCGGATAGAGCTTTCGCTCGACGAAGTAGTCGTCCTTGAGCGCGATCTCCTCGAGATTCCGGGCGATGTCCAGCAGGGGATCGTCCACTCCCAACGCGTCCAGGACCTGGTCTGCCGACTCTCGGAGCAGCTGCGCCCGGGGATCGTAGTTCTTGTAGACGCGATGCCCAAAACCCATGAGACGGAAGCCCGACTCTTTGTCTTTGGCCATGTCCATGTACTTCTGATAGTTGCCGCCGTCCTTGCGGATCAGATCGAGCATCTCGATCACCTTCTGATTGGCACCGCCGTGCAGCGGTCCCGACAGCGCGCTGATGCCGGCTGAGATCGAAGCGAAGAGGCTGGCCTCGCTGCTGCCCACCATTCTCACGGTGGACGTGCTGCAGTTCTGCTCGTGGTCCGCATGCAGGATCAGGAGCAGGTTGAGCGCCGAGTTCACGACAGCCGGAACCTCGTAGGGCTCGGTGGGCACCGAGAACATCATGTACAGGAAGTTCTCGGTATAGGACAGGTCGTTGCGTGGATAGACGAACGGCTGACCGACGGACTTCTTGTACGAGAAGGCCGCGATGGTGCTCACCTTGGCAATGAGTCGGATGATATTCCGGTTGATGTCCGCTTCTGTGGTCGTATCCCGGTAGTAGTTGGACAGAGCGGCTACCATCGATGACAGAACCGCCATCGGATGGGAGTTCGGCGGAAAGCCTTCGAAGAACTTCTTCATGTCTTCGTGCAGCAGGGTGTGGCGCGTCAGCGCCACCCGAAAATCATCGTACTCTCCAGCCGAAGGGAGCCGACCGTAGACCAGCAGGTAGCAGACCTCTGCAAAGCTGGCGGCCGCCGCGATCTGCTCGATCGGGTAGCCCCGGTAACGCAGGATTCCCTTCTCACCATCGATGAAGGTGATCGCGCTCGAGCAGGACCCGGTGTTGCCGTAGCCCGGATCGTAGGTGATCAGGCCGGTATTGGCTCGCAGCTTTCGGACATCGAGTCCGACCTCGCTCTCCGTTCCGACGACGGCCTTCATTTCATAGTCGATCTCGCCCAGGTTCAGCTTAGCCAATTTCTCATCAGTCATTGGAATCTCCACAGTTGCTGCACAGCAGGCGCTCTGCGCGTTGCGAAATATTAGGGGCCGATTCGAGCGAGCTGACTCGAGCGACACAGGAATCGCCGACGAATTCTATCCTTCGATCCGAGGTCGCGCAATCACCCCGAGGTCGCCCAGACGGGCCCTGGTCGGAGTCTCTCAGAGGTTTCTCAAGAACTCGATCGTGGGTGGCAACCCGTCATCCAGACCGCGCGGATGCCAATCGAGCTCCTGCCTCGCCAGTGAGTCGTCGAAACACCATTGGCGCTGCAAGCTCTTGAGATGCTGCTTGCTCACCGGCTGACGCTTGCCACGCAATCGGTACAGAGCATCCATCGCCGTCAGGAGCCACCACGCCGCCCCGGCCGAGATCCGTAGGCGAGGGGGTGAAGCACCCGTCAAAGCACAGACCTTGGTGACCGCTTCTTCAATCGTCGCAACGTCACCCGTCATCAAGAAGTCCTGGCCCGGTGCGGCCCTCTTCATGAGCCGATCGATCCCATCCACCAGGTCATCCAGATAGACCCAGCTGGTCTTCAGCCTGGCTCCGATGAGGGCGGGCAGGCGACCCTTCACCGCCAGCCGGATGAGCGAATTGATGCCCCTCTTGCCTCCCGGCGGTCCGTAGACCAGACTGGGATAGACGGTATTCACCGACAGCCCTTTGGCCGCCCAACCTTGTACGGCCTGCTCTGCTGCATGTTTGGTGGAGCTGTAGTCGGTAGGAAAAGGCAGTTGCGGCGCCGAATCCTCGCGCGCCGCAGAGCCATCACGCGGGCTGCCGCCGAAATAGGCCATCGACGAGATCGATAGAAAGCGGCCGACACCCACCTCGAAGGCGGTTCCAGCCACCGTGTCGCTGCCCAGGACATTGGCCCGCCGCATCTCCTCGGGCCCGCCACGGGGGTCGATCATGGCCGCTGCGTGCACGACCCAATCGCTCCTGGACATCGCCTCGCGCAGGCTGTCCGGATCGGTAATGTCGCCCACGTGGCACTGAACACCCAGGGCTTCGAGCTCCCGTCGATCGCTCGTGGGCCTCACCAAAGCGTCCACCTCGTGTCCCTGATCGATCCAAAGCCGACTCAGAGCACTACCGATATAGCCACTGGCACCCGTAATGAAAATCCGCATTTTTCCTTGTTTTCCAGGCCTCGAGAGGGATCCGATCGGTCTAATTTCAACCAACGGGAATCCAAACGGCCGGTTTCAACGTTATTAGGGGTGAACGGTTGCAGTTGGGAGCTGGGACCGTTCCAGGGTCGCAAGACTCTGCATATCCTCTTCAGCTCCCTCTCCTCCCCCCGTGCCGGCTCCCTCCCCGGCACGGGGCTTTTTCGTACCGGGCTTTCTACTCACCAGGCTCATTGCCTTGCTCTTCAGTCCGTCTCGAGCAGCTGTCTCAGCACGTACTGCAGGATGCCACCATTGCTGAAGTAGAGAACCTCCTGCGGCGTATCCAACCGGACACGCACCTTGAAGTCCCGCTCTTCGCCTTCTTGGCCCACCGCTGTCACTCCCACTTCGAGGTTCTCTTCGAAGCCGCCCGACAGGCGATCTCCGATGTTTTGGATGGTGAACTGCTCATGGCCCGTGAGATCCAGGGAACCCGTAGATTCGCCTGGCAGGAATTCCAGGGGCAGGATCCCCATTCCAACCAGGTTGCTACGGTGAATTCGCTCGAAGCTCTCGGCAATCACTGCCCGGACGCCCAGCAGTGCCGGGCCCTTGGCAGCCCAGTCGCGAGACGAGCCGGTCCCGTACTCCTTGCCCGCCAGTACGATCAAGGGGACGCCCTCTTCCTGGTACTGCATGGCCGCATCGAAGATGGTCATCGGCACCGCATCGGGCAGGTGGAGCGTAAATCCTCCCTCCAACGACGGGACGAGGCGATTCCGGAAGCGTACGTTCGCAAAGGTGCCGCGCATCATGACTTCGTGATTGCCCCGGCGTGATCCGTAGGAGTTGAAATCCCGTGGCTCGACACCCCGCTCCACCAGGTAACGGCCAGCGGGGCTATCCGCACTGATGGCGCCGGCCGGCGAAATATGATCCGTCGTAATGGAGTCGCCGACAACGGCGAGCGCTCTTGCCGCCTCGATGCCCTGGACGGCCGGTGGCTCTGGTGGCAGGTCGACGAAGTACGGTGGCAGCTTCACATAGGTCGAGGCCGGGTCCCAGGCGTAGGTGTCGCCTTCTGGAACCGGCATCGCGACCCACTGCTCATCGCCTTCGAAGACCTGCCCGTACTCCTTGGTGAACATCTCAGAATGCAGAGCGCTGCCGACCATCTCTGCGACCTCTGCTCGAGAGGGCCAGATCTCCTTGAGATAAACAGGTTCACCATCGCTATCGGTCCCAAGCGGCTCGTTGTAGAGATCCACATCGATGCTGCCGGCCAGGGCGTAGGCCACAACCAACGGGGGTGAGGCCAGGTAGTTGGCCCGCACGTCCGAGCTGATGCGTCCTTCGAAGTTGCGATTGCCCGAAAGAACCGACACCGCCACCAGATTGTTGGCGCGGATTGCCTCGGAAATGGAAGACGGTAGCGGCCCACTATTACCGATACAGGTCGTGCAACCGTAGCCCACAAGGTTGAAACGCAAGGCATCCAGGAAGGGTAGAAGGCCCGCTTCTTCCAGATAGTCGGTGACCACCTTGGATCCAGGCGCCAGGCTGGTCTTGACCCAGGGCTTGGTCTCGAGGCCCTTTTCGACAGCCTTCTTCGCCAGCAGGCCCGCCGCCACCATCACGGACGGATTGGAGGTGTTGGTGCAGCTCGTGATGGCGGCAATGACCACCGAGCCGCTACGAAGATCGAACTCCTCGTCGCCAAGCGATGTTCGAACCGCTGTCTCCAGCACGGGCGCTACGGCGAGACCACCCTCTTGAGCCGAAGCCGCGCCTCCAGTCGGTGCGGTGAGCTGCCCCAACTGACTCGTGAAGGACTGTTTGACGTCCCCTAGCAGAATCCGATCCTGGGGACGCTTCGGGCCCGCCAGGCTCGCCTCTACAGTCGACAGATCCAGTTCGAGAGTGTCGGAGTATTCGGCATCCGGACTGCTCGGAGTGTGGAAGAGACCCTGCTCCTTCATATAGGCCTCGACGAGATCGATCTGGTCCTGGGATCGACCCGTGAGTGCCAGGTACTCGAGCGTCGCGTTGTCCACTGGGAAGATGCCGCAGGTGGCACCGTACTCGGGCGCCATGTTGGCCAGAGTCGCCCGGTCTGCCAGTGGCAGCCCCGCCAGGCCCGGGCCGAAGTACTCGACGAACTTGCCCACGACCCCCCTCTCCCGCAGCATTTGAGTAACCGTGAGGACGAGGTCGGTGGCTGTCGCGCCCTCGGCCAACTCGCCCACCAGCCGAAACCCGACGACCTGCGGCACCAGCATGGAGATGGGTTGGCCGAGCATGGCAGCCTCGGCCTCGATGCCGCCGACGCCCCAACCCAGGATTCCCAGACCATTGATCATGGTGGTGTGAGAATCGGTACCCACGAGTGTGTCGGGATAGGCATATGCGGGCTCGCTCCCAGCATCTTCCACCATGACCACCCGACCCAGATACTCGAGGTTCACCTGGTGGCAAATGCCAGTTCCAGGCGGTACGACCTTGAAGTTATCGAACGCCTTCTGACCCCATTTCAGGAAACCATAGCGCTCTCCGTTGCGTTCGTACTCGAGCTCCTTGTTGATCAGGAAGGCAGCCGCCGTGCCGTACTCGTCCACCTGTACCGAATGATCGATGACGAGCTCGGCCGGCTGCAACGGATTGATCTTCTTCGGGTCTCCACCCATCGCCCGCATGGCGTCGCGCATGGCGGCCAGATCGACGATAGCTGGAACTCCAGTGAAGTCCTGGAGCAGGACCCGGGCTGGCATGAAGGCGATCTCGACCGACGGCTGTGCCTGCGGATCCCACTTCGCAACTGCCTCTATGTCCTCTGCTGTGACCGCGGCGCCGTCCTCGCGGCGCAGGAGATTCTCGAGCAGGATCCTCATACTGAATGGCAGTCGACCCAGCGAGAATCCTTGTTTCTCGAGTGCCATGAGCGAAGCGATCCGAAGCTCCTTTCCTGCGAGCTGTATGCTGGTCTTGGCTGAATAGGTGTCCATCGTCCTCTACCTTTCTGATCGAGTCGTTACGTCGGAGTTACCGATGAGTATCGCCCGAGCCCTCGCGGCGACATCAGAGGGAACAAGATAACGCAATCCCCGGGATGTTGCACCTGAGACCCGGGGCTCGGAGCTCGCGGCCTGGCCTTCTACGGCCTAGTTGTCGAGGTAGCCCAGCGCTTCGAGGCGCTCTCGCAGGTCGTCGTCCAGCTCGACCGGAGCCGACTGATCGAGGCCCAGGCGCGCCCGAAGCTCCAAGGCCTTGGCAAGCTCTGTTTGCACTGGTCCCTCGATCTCGTTGATCAACAGCGGTTGCATTTCCCTGGGATCGGCATCGAGCTGATAAAGCCAGCTGGGAACGGTCGCTCCCTTCTGTAGGAGCTTGCGATCTCCCGTTCTCAGCGCGCGGAGGGACTCTCCGTCAACGAACAACTCCGAAAGTGATGGTACAGCAGGCATGCTCGAGCCTTGGAGGAGCGGGCTCAGGTCACGACCCTGGATCTCCAGGTCCCATTCGAGACCGGCAGCAGCGGCCAAAGTGGGCATGATGTCGATCAGTCGCACCTGGTCCTGGATCACTGACCCGGCGCTCACGCGGCCAGGCCAATGCACGATCATCGGCACCCTGATCATCTCGTCGAACAGCGTTCGTCGATGACCCTTCCCGCCATGCTCGAAGAACTCCTCGCCATGATCGGCGGTGACTACCGTGAGAGCGTTGTCCAGAAGGCCACGACTTTCCAGGGCATCGAAGATCAGGCGTAGATGATCGTCGGTGAAGCGGATCTCTCCATCGTAGAGAGCGATGAGGTGCTCGAGATCGCGGCGTGCCATCTGCTGAGAGATCGCCGGGTTGGTCGAGAAGCCCTCCACAGTCAGATCTCCATCGTAGTCAGGATCGAAAAGCTCGACGTACTCCCTGGGCGGGATGTAGTCGTAGTGAACATCCCATAGATGAAGAAACAAGAAGAAGGGCCTCTGCACCTGCGTGTCAGCCCACAGGGTGACTTCCTCGAGCGTTCGGGGGGAGGTCACATCGCCGTGGCTCGGATGCCCGTCGAGCTCGAGTCCCTGCCTTACATCGTCATCGGAGACCGCCTCCATGGTGGCCGTCATGCAGCTCCGATAGACATCGAACCCCTGGTCGAGTCCAAATGTCGGATGCAAGAAGGGCCCACCAAAGAAGCCGGCGGTATGGTAGCCACCCTCTCGCGGCACCTCGGCGATCGTGAGGACATCCTGTGCCAGCCTCTGGCCATCATCTGTCAGGCCGTGGGTCGAATCGTAGAGACCGCTGAACAGCGCCGCGTGGGAGGGCAACGTCCATGACGTAGTGCTGATGGCGTTCTCGAACCGCACTCCTTCGGCAGCCAGTTGATCCATGAAGGGGCTGGTCTCGGGTCGGTAGCCGTAGCAGCCCAGATGGTCGGCACGCAGGCTGTCGATCGAGACCAGGATGATGTCGGGTCGAGGTTGCTCGCCGGCGCATCCCGCTAACAATAGGGCGGCTCCAACGAACCCTGCACTGCGAGCCGATCCGCCAAGGTACCGTAGGATTTTGCTCAGTCTGACGAGACGCGAAAGATTCTCGCGATCTGCGGCCGCTCGATGGGGCCTGCGCATCTCACGACTCCCTTGTCGGCAAGGCGGTCGAATCCATCTCTCGGACCGCAGGCGGCCCGGAGTCGACATCGGGGACAGTTGCAGAGAAGGCGTGCACGAAGAGCATCAGTGCGGCAGCGACCCAGAACGGGCTCGAGATTCCCAGAGACTGGAAGAGGGCCCCGGCCCACAGCGGACCGATCATCCTGGCGATACCGCCGAAGGACTGCTGCACCCCCAGGATCAGGCCCGTCTGACTCGGGTCGGCACGTTTGGAGACCTGGGAGGTCGTAACTGGGAACAGGAGAGCGGTTCCGACCGGCATGAAGATCACCGCCAGGCTGAACTCCCAGATATTTCGCGCAAATGGCACGGTAGCCAAGGCAACGGCCATGAACAATGAACCGGCTCGCATCACCTGGATCTCGCCAAATCGGCGAACCGCCGGAGCGAGGACCAGCGTTCGCATGACTAGAGAAGCGGCTCCGACATAGACGAAGAACCAGCCGATGGTCTTTTCCGTGATGCCGAAGCGACGCTCCAGGAAGAGAGCCAGGACA
>JAUWSP010000510.1 GCA_030610025.1 Acidobacteriota bacterium
CAAGACGGCCATGAGAGCAACCACATGACCGTCAAGGTGACCATTACGGGGCAGTAACGACCGACTCCAAAAAGAATCGGCGGGCCGGCGATCCGAATTGGATCACCGGCCCGCCGAGAGTGTTCAGGTACAGCTTGAAGCTTTCAGTCCGTCGACGTCTACCACTTGAAGGCGATGCCGACGTTGCCCTCGAAGCCTTTGATGTCGACAACCTGCTTGACTCCCGAAAAGCCCAGGTCGTTGCCGAGGATCTCGAACTTCGCCTGGCGGAACATCGCCTCGCCGACGAGCGCGAAATGCTTGCTGATTGGAAACTCGAGACCGCCGACAAGGTAATAGCCCCACTCGTCGTCCACGGTCCCCAGGTCCTTGTGATTTTCGATTCGATCCAGCTCCGCGGAGAGAATCGTGCCGCCTCCCCCGATGTACGGATTCAGCTTATTGCCCGAGCGATGGTTGAAGTTGTAGGTGAAGCCCAGATCCCATGCCGTGACCCGCAGATCGGCTCTGTCGCCGACGTCGTTTTCCGCCTCGAAATCGCTGAAATGACTGCCCCGGAGCTCGATCTCCATACCCTTTCCGAGGTAGAAATCGACCCAACCGCCAACACCAAGCGAGTCGCTCGCATCCTCGCTAGTCCACCAGGCGCCATAGACGCCTGCGCTACCTGCCATGGCGGGAGCCGTCAGCAGGACAGCAAGACCCAACGTCATCAACGCCTTCTTCATTTCGAACCTCCCTTTCCGGATTCCCACCTCGGCCAGCGGCCGAAGCCGGGATCTCGTTGCCGGTATCGCTAATCTATCGATTCGATTCTTAGACAAAAGCTACGAGAAACGCAAGGACGCCCTCCACAACCAACCCACAAAGCCCGGACCAGCGAGGGTGAGTAACCTCCACTCAACCCTTCCAGGGTTACTGTCCCGGCACGACTGGCTGCCCCTCGAAGGCCGCCTTCAGCCAATCAGCGAGCAACGGAAAATGCGCCACGAGATCTGCCGCCGTCAGCTTCCCATCCCGCTTTCCAGCCAGCTTGAACACTGCTTTGGCAGGCGCCTTGCCTTCCTCTTCAGCGAGGAGCCTGGCCGCTTCGTAGAACTGGGCCTCGGCCCACAACCACTGCGTCAGCGAGTCGGGCTCGAGCGCCTGATTCAACGAAATCGCACCGGGGCCACCTCCCCGTTCGGACAGGCTGGCGAAGATCCCGTCGACCTCCGACAGTCGGCCGGCCTCGTGCTTCTGGATGAAGGACCGCGCCATGACCTGCACCAGGAATCCATCGATCCAGGGCTGGTCGCCGGATATGCCGCTGGCCGCAAGACACATCTCGAAGGCCTCGGTCACTGCCAACAGGTTCTGCAAGGCGATGCTGGCCACTTCCTCCGGACTGCCTCGCAGGGCAGTGCCTTCAATCACAGGCAATCGTCGACCCAACAGGTTCCGCCACAGCTCGACAGTTTGGGCATCTCCCCAGCTGGCAACTGCCAGCTCGGAGGCACTCATGTGCTGGGGCAGCCCATACGGGCGATCTACCTCGGCCGCCTGCCACTCTTCCGGTCCCAGAACATAGACCACCATGGGCAGGGGGTTGTGAGTCCAGTTCTTGCAGTCGGAGACCACGAGCTCGAACCGGTCCTGGCTGTGCGAGGCTCGATCCAAGGATCCGGGAGTGTAACGAACCTTGACCGAATCCCCTCTTAGATCCAGCAGGAAGGAAAGGGGCGAATAGCCACCCGAAGAGCTGGCAGAGGCGAGCACGGGCAGCAGGCAGAACAGTAAGGCTACCCCTATTGCTGTGGTCAGAAGACCTGCAGGATGTCTCTGTCTCTTCTTCAAACCAGCCTCCCAGTTGCCGTCCCGAAGAGTACCGACCGGAACGCGCCTAGTCTAGCCTGCGAGGGCACCTCTGCCCTGTGAAACTCGTCGACTCGCCAGCCGGAGGGATCGGGGCCACTGCTACAATTTCCAGGTGTTCGCCTACAGGATAGCTCACCATGGAGGACCCGAGGCGTTGGAGCTTCTGACCGACCGGGCCTTGTTCGGTAAGGTCGTACTCACGATAGGCGATCCCGAGGTCGCATGCAGCCCGCCTATTTCAACAACCGACGCACCACCTGACGAGAGCGAGGCCACTCCATGAACCGGCAGACCCAAAGAGAGATTCGCACCATCACCGTGCTTGGAGCTGGCACCATGGGTAGGGGAATCGCCCACGTGGCTGCCGGCGGCGGGTACGAGACCTGCCTGTTCGACATTTCCGGCGACGCCCTCGAGCAGGCTCGTAGCGCGATCTTCGGCAACTTCGAGAGGGGCGTCGAGCTGGGCAAAGTGGACCCAACTGTCGCACAGCGCGCCGGGGAGCTCCTCGACTTCCAGCAGGACCTCTCCAGCGCCGTCTCGCAGGCGGACCTGATCATCGAAGCGGTACCCGAGTCGATGGAGCTCAAGGTCGAGATCTTCCAAAGCGCTGTGCAGTCGGCCCCGGAGCACGTACTGCTCGCCTCCAACACCTCGGCGCTGTCGATCACCGAGATGGCCGGCGCCCTGGACAGGCCGGAGAGATTCGCCGGCATGCACTTCTTCAATCCAGTCCACATCATGCGACTCGTCGAGTTGGTACAAGGGCTCGAGACCGACAAGGCGACGCTCCTGGCACTTCGCGAAGTGGCCGAGACCATGGGCAAGGAGGTCGTGGAGGTGAAGGAATCGCCGGGCTTCGTGACCTCGCGAATCAACGCGCTCATCGGCAACGAGGCCTTCCGAATGCTGCAGGAAGGGGTTGCCACCGCCTCCGACATCGACAAGGCCTTGAAATTGGGTCTCAACCATCCCATGGGGCCCTTCGAGATGGTCGATCTGGTGGGACTAGACGTGAGGTTGTCGGTTCTCCAGCGTCTCAGTCAGTCCCTGGGGGAGCTCTACCGACCCAACAACCTGTTCCTCCAGTATGTACGAGCTGGACGGCTGGGCAAGAAGGTGGGGCGGGGGGTCTACGCATATGACGACAGTGGCAAGAGGATCGATTGACTCGAGCTGCGAGCAGGGAGGCCACGAGATCATGAGCATCGGAGGACTCGATCGATGAAATTAGACACGACGATC
>JAUWSP010000017.1 GCA_030610025.1 Acidobacteriota bacterium
ATGTCGTAGACGAAGATGTCCAGGGGTCGCGACGCTGTGCTTCTGGGGTCCAGCTGCCGCAGGGCTCCGGCTGCCGCGTTCCGGGGATTGGCGAACGGCTCCTTTCCCGCCTCCATGAGTCGTTCGTTGAGCTGCTCGAAAGCCTCGAGCTGCATGATGACCTCGCCGCGAACCGACAGGAGGGGCGGCACCGGCACCTCGTCTGCTCGCAGGCGCAAGGGCACCGCTGCGATGGTCTTGACGTTGGCGAGAATCCCTTCGCCCCGGCTGCCGTCACCCGGGTCGCCGATCGGGTCAGCCGGCCCGCCTCGTAGACCAGCTCGACGGAGGCGCCGTCCAGCTTGGGCTCGGCCACATACTCCACCAGGGCCTCTTCGCCTGCGGCCTTACGGAGTCTCTCGTCGAAGCGACCCAGCGCCTCCGGGTCGGCATCGGAGTCCAAGCTGAGCATCGGAGCGGCGTGCTCCACCGTCTCGAAAGCCGGCAGGGGCTCGCCCGCCACCCGCTGGGTGGGCGAATCCTCCGTCAGCAAGCCAGGGTAGTCCTCCTCTAGCCGCGTCAGCTCACGAAACAGCTGGTCGTAGACCTCATCCGAGATCTCCGGCGAGTCCCTGACGTAGTACAGGAAGTCGTGCCGCCGGATCGCCTTCCGGAGCTCCTCGACTCTCTTGGCCGCCTGCTTCTCGTTCATGGATACCCTTACCCCGTGGACCCGTGAATTGTATCGGTCCCAGGGCCTTCAGGTCCTGGGCCCTTGGAGGCGTAGGGGCGTAGGGGCTCGCGCTCTCAAAAAGCCGAGGTCAGAGCCGCGGGGTAGAATCCCGACTCCGAGTCAGTACTCTGAACCCGACCCTGGAGGAGATGATGGACTTCCTGAGCTCTCTCGTTGTCAACAAGCCGTTCAACATCTTGATCGTCGCCGCCCTGTTCTTCGTCGGCTACCTCGTCATGCGGTTCACAGGGGTCGGCGAGGGGAAGAACGCCACGGCGCTGCTCGTCCCCACCGTCGGCTGGGCGCTGTACGCCGTTTGGGAGTGGTTCGTCGTGATCAAGAGCCCCGAGGCCAACATTCGCGTCGATCTCCTGATCATCTGGCCGGTGCTGCTGATCCTCTCGATCTGGTTCGTGGTCAAGGCTCTCCGATAAGAACGCCCGGCCGCTTCAATCCTCAGGGTGGGAGGGGGGTCAAGCTGCCAGCCTGTCCCATTCGGAGGGAGGTGCGTCCATGGCCAGGGCCAGTCCGCCGTCGGCCCCCACATGAAGAGGGTCGGCCACCACCCGGACCCGTCCACCACCGACCTCCTCCAGGGCCTCCTGGAGGGCCAGCCCGAAACCCCGGATCAGCCCACTACCGCCGGAGAGGATCACGTTGTTGCGCACCCGGTCCTGATACTCGGGCTGCACCCTCGAGATCAAGTCCAACATGGTTTCCTTGACGGCCGGCAGCAGGCTCTCGCAGGCCGCCCGCATCGGCTCCGTGGCATCGAACTCGGTGGGGCGTCCCTGGACCGGCGCGACTACCCACACCTTCTCTGTCGGCGCTCCCATGAAGCTGAACCTCTCCTTCCACTCACGAGCCATGTGGAGCGAGATCTTGGCGTCCGGGTACTTGGAGGTGATGAGGCGGTAGAGCTGCTCGTCCACGTGATCGCCGGCGATTGGCAGCGTCCGCTGGTCCTCTTCGAGAGGGTATCTGCCGTGCATGACGCAGAAGTCGGCGGTGCCGGCTCCGATGTCGATGATCAAGGCATTGACCAGTGACTCGAGGCCGTAGGCAACGGCAAACGGCTCGGAGACGATCATCAACGAATCCACGATGCCCTTGAGCGCGCTGCGCAACTGCTGCTTGTTGACCCTCAGAGCCTCGGCCGGCACACCGACCACCGCCTGGACAACCAGGCTCTCCCGATCGGCTCCGGCGAGGGCCAGCGAAACCAGATGTTTGAGCAACTCGCGAACCGCGAGAACGTCCTTGTCGGACCCTTCCTTGATCAGGCCGCGCTCCAAAGGCCGATGGAGATCCAGCATCAGCCGATTGTCGATCGCCTCCCTGCCCACCAACACATCCCTCTTCAGGACTTTTCGGGCCACCATGTCCAGCGGCCAGCCGACGTAGCTTTCGACAGCCTGGCGGACCCCGTTCGAGGCCGACACCGAGCTCCTGGAGGTACCCAGATCGACGCCCAGGTTGAGCACCCGATCACTCTCCTGCTCCGGTGTGGCTTCGGACATCGATCAACCTTCGAGATGATTGGGCTCGCCCAGGCTACGGGCATAGATCTGAATGCCCTCCACGATAGCCTCCGCAAGGTACTGACGGTAGATCGGCGTCATGAGAAGTCGAGCCTCGACATCGTTGGACACACAGGCGACTTCTGCCAGGATGGCCGGCATCTCGGTATGGGTCAGAACTCCGAAAGGGGCGCTCTTGACGCCCCGATTGCGAACCGTCGAATTCACGGCATCCAGCGAATCGTACAGCGCCTGCTGCACGGCTCCGGCGAGCTGTCGGGACTCCTCTTGTCGGACTCCGGCGTAGACCTGCTCCAGAATATCCCGGAAGTCGGCCAGCGAGTAACCCGAGTTCTGATTCTCCCGCGCAGCCAGGGCCTCCAGATAGGGGTCTTCGGTGGCGCCCAGGAAGAAAGTCTCCACCCCCCGGACCTCCCGATTCTCGATCCAGTTCACATGAATCGAGACGAAAATGTCCCCTCGCGCATCGTTCGCCAGCTCGGCTCTCTGTTTGAGAGAAAGATCGACGTCGCGATGGCGCGTCATCACGACCTTGTAGGAGTGGCTTTCGAGAAGGCCCCGGACGCGCTCTGCGATATCCAGAGTGACCTCTTTCTCGACCAGACCCGTCGGTGAGACAGTTCCTTCGTTCTCCCCTCCATGTCCTGGGTCCAGCACCACCGTGTGTAGCCCGAGAGGCAGGACCGAGGGATCAATCGGCTGAGGTGTCACCCGGGACTGGTTCGAGTCCATCGGTGGCAGCGGCTCCATCTCACTGAAGGCGACCGGTGCCCGGACCGAGGGTGACACGTTTCCCGAGCCATCCTGCCAGACGTCGTCCCGCCACTCGGCGGCCACAGTCGACAGGACGTAGGACGAAGTGAACAGAGCCGCTGGCAGAGCGACCAGAAAGAGCACCCGAGCCACGGTCAGTACCGTTCTGAGACGGCGCCCACGTCGACGGGGGCGGGCTCCCTCGAGGGTCTCGAGATTGTCGCGCACCACCTGACGAATCATGCGACGCTTGATTCGGTCTTGCCTGGCCATCGGCTATCCCAATCTAGTCAGTCGTTCAGCGAACGGGAATGGAGCCCTTCACAGCCGCCGGAACTGCTCCAGGATCCCGGATCCAGAGGTCTCGTCAGTATATCCAATTGCCATATTTCCATATCTCTCTGAATCGCCGGCAAGACGCTGACGACCTGGACGACGAGAACCCCTGCGACTGCTAGGATCGACAGACCGAGCTACCGCAGAACCACTTCCCATGCGCGAGGACAACGAAGAATCGGCGCGAGCCCTGCTGCCCGACGACACCGGCAGTCTGCCCGGGGGCGTCGAAAGGCCAGCGGATACCAGCCAACGAGCCGAAGACTACGGTTCCAGCCGACACAGCCGACTGATCGACGAGATCAACCGACCCCTCGAGAGCGACGAGCCGCAGAGGGCCACGGCCGTTTGCGCCCAGGTTTCCCGGCAACTCCTCCTCGACTTCGCTCCTGCCCTGACCCTTCTACCAATCTTCGAACGCCGTCGAGCGCAGGCGCTCGCCACCTTCGCCTTTACACTCTTCGACTTCGCTCGTCAGGGCGGCCTCGGAGGGGAGCGTTTGTCACAGATCAACCGTTGGGAATTCAGCCTGGAGGCCACCCTGAACGGCGATCCACCTGGCCAGCCCGTCTTTGTGCAGATTGCGCAGATCGAGCAGCAGATTCCCTGGTCGCGAGACGGCTTCGACCGGTTGTTGAGCGCGGCTCGTCGCCGGGCCACCGTGCGTCGCCCTGCCACGGCTGAAGCTGCGGAGCGCGACAGCATCGAGTTGGGTGGGGCTTTGGCGGAGGTCCTCGTCGGCGAACCGCCCTCTTCCGATCTCGAGGTCATGGCCGCGGCCCTGGCGCGAGTCCTCTCGCTGAGAATGCTGGGGGAGGACCTTCGCCGCCACCAGGCAAGACTTCCGATCGCCGAGCTGCCCGAGAGTTGGGAGACGAACGCCGGTGGTGACGTCGAGGTGCTGGCGATGGCCGTGCAGGCCGAGTGCACCAGGATTCGCCCATTGCTGCTGCGATCGGCGCGAGCGGTTCCCGACCTGCCACCTGACTATCGGCGTTGTGGCAAGTACCTGCTCCTGGCAGGCGACCGCCTGCTGAATCTGCTGGAAGAAGCAGGTACCAGCCTGCGGCAGGAGTCGCCGCAGCTGGGAGCCGCATCCCGTCTCTCGCTGCTCATGCGCGCCCGCTGTCTGGCCCTGAACCGTCTCTGAAACCAGTCGGTCAAGGTGTCTCTGACACGAGAATCTTGGACGCCGCCCGTAGGCCCAATGCCAGTGGCCCCACCGCGGGGCGCTCCAGCTGCATCGTATCGGCAGCCTCGTCCCGTCGGACCACTTTGAGCCGACTGCCGGGCTTCAATCCCTCGGTCTCCACCAGCTGCAGGAACTCGGCGGTCTGGTCCGTGACCCGGGCTACCTTCAGCCACTTCGCTACCGGGCAGTCGAGCAGACTCATGAGCTCTCGATGCTCCACTTCCCCACCCGCCGTGGGTATCGGGTCACCATGGGGGTCCACATCGGGTCCGCCCAGCATGGCATCCATACGCTCGATGATGCGATCCGACACGGCGTGCTCCAGCAGCTCGGCCTCGTCGTGCACCTCCGCCCAGTCGAGGCCCATGACCCGTACCAGAAACAGCTCCACCAGTCGATGTCGGCGCAGCACGTGAACCGCCAGCTGACGTCCCGGATCGGTGAGGGACACCCCTGAGTACGGCTCGTAGCTCACCAGACCGCTGTTGGCCAGGGTCTTGAGCATAGCGGTGACCGTGCCTGGCGCTACACTCAGCGCAACCGCAATCTGGCCGGTGCCCACGGGTAGGTCCGGCGCCTCCTGCTCAGCCAGCAGGATGCACTTCAGATAGTCCTCGACGGTGCTTGTCGGCATCGAAGTTCGGGCGATCGATCTCGAGCTCAGAAGGACTGGCCCGGTTGGAGTGCGATCACTTCGGTGCGACCTCCGAGCTCCGTTAGCGCCGCTTCCAGCTCCTCGGGCGTTCCGGTCAAGATCGGAAACGTCTGCCAGTGAATCGGAATGACCTTTCGGGCTTCCAGGAACCGACAAGCTCGGGCGGCGGCATCGGGGCCCATGGTGAACAGATCGCCGATGGGAACGAACGCCAGCTCCGGACGATACATCTCCGCGATCAGTTGCATGTCCGAGAAGAGGCCCGTGTCCCCCGCGTGGTAGAAGGTGTATCCCCCTGCCAGCTCGACGACGAAGCCGCTGGCCGTGCCGCCATAGAGAATCTGGTCGCCATCCAGGATGCCGCAGGAGTGATCGGCCCTGACCATGGTCACCCTGCAGCCCAGCACATCCTGGCCGCCCCCGATGTTCATGGCCGAGGTGTTCGCCACACCCTTGCTCTCCAACCAGTGGCAGGTCTCGAAGTTGGCGACCACGATCTCCGGCTCGTAACGCTGGGCGAGCCCTACGGCATCAGCGATGTGATCGAAATGGGCATGGGTGACGAGCATCGCGTCGATGCGTTCGAACTCCTTGAGCTCGTCGGGGCAGGCCGGATTGCCCTCGACCCAGGGATCGATGAGCAACACCTTGCCATCCGGCATGTCGCACCGGATCGTGGAGTGGCCCAGGTAGGTGAATTTCGGGCGATCTTGCTGATTCATGATCTTCCTCCTCGAGACTTCCAAAGCTCTTCAATCAGGCCCCACGACTCGTCGCGGGAACCTCGTCAGATGCTCCTTGCAATACCGTACCACCTCGGGACCGCGTGCATTGCCAACTTGACAGGCAGGCCACAGATCTTTATCTTGAAAGCAGAAGGTCCACCAAGACCCTGATGATACGTCGAAGAACACTCGTTGCTCTGATAGGAGCCCTGCTTCTCCTGGCCTCACCAATGGCCTGGGGCTGTGACTCCATGGACATGGCCAGCTGCCAGATGTCCGCCTGCCCCATGTCCGGCGCGGGCAGCTCGATGCCTGACTGCCACGAAGGAGCCGGGGCTGCGCAGGATCGCGGTTCCCTTGCCCCTGTGCCGAGTGCTTGCTGCCAAGCTCCGCTCGGTCGAGAGCCCATCGACTCGGCTCCGTCCGGCCAGCTCGATCTGCCCTCCGGTCTTTCCCTGGCCGAGGTCGAGCAATCAGCGGTCCAGGAGCGGCTCGAGCCGCTGGCGGACGCCGACGCGACCATTGCTTCACAGAGGCACGAGCTGGGTAGCTACACCCTCCTGTCTTCTTTTCTACTCTGATCCTCCCCTGAAGCGAGCTGTGCAGTCTCGTCGCCGGTGACGGTGGCGAAACCACTAACACAGATCTCTTTGGAGGAGTCTCGTGTATTCAAGGATTTTCCTTTGTCTGGCCACTGCAGCGCTTCTGGGCGCGCCAGTGACCGGGCAGCAGACAGACCCAGGCAGTAGCCACTCGCCCCAAGGCGAGGGGACGACGGTTGCCTCGATCGTGGCGCCAGCCGACCGGATCCTCGAGGCGCAGGCCGACAGTCAGCTCAAGGCAATCGTCGCTGAGACGCTGGACCGAAATCCAGGTATCGCCGGAGCGCTGGCGCAGGCACGAGCTGCCGAACACCGCGCCTCGAATGTCGGAGCTCTTCCTGACCCCGTCGTAGGAATCACCGCGTTCCTGCAAAGCCCGGAAACGCGGACAGGGCCTCAGATTCTGACGTTGAACTTCCTACAAAGTCTGCCCTGGCTCTCGAAGTTCGATCTCGAGGAACAGGCGAGCCTGCTCAACGCAACCGCGCTCTACTCCGATGCCGAAGCCAAGCGACTCGCTGTCGCTACCGAGGCTCGTCAGCTCTACTACGAGCTCGCCTTTCTGGCGCGGCACAAAGAAGTCACGCTGGATTTTGTCGATCACCTTCGGCAGCACGAGGAGATCTCGCAGTCGCGCTACGCGACTGGCATTGGAGCCAGCCAGGATGTCGTCAAGATTCAGGCTGAGATCACTCTCGCAGAGAGTCTAGTGATCGACATCGATCAGCGCCGGATCGACCTCGAGGCCGCTATCAACGACCTGCGGGATCGGCCCGCCTCGACGCTGATTCTCCCTGCAGTGCTCCCTTCGGGCGATGAGGTTGCTCTCGACTTCGGTCAGCTGCGGGAGTCTGCAGCTCGCTCGCGCCCAGAGTTGGCAGCCGCCGATGCCCGCATCGCCGCTACCGAGGTTCGAGTCAAGCGGGCCGAGAAGGCTTTCCGACCCGATTTCAAGGTTGGCCTCACCTACACATTCGTCGACCCGAGGGAGGACCGAGCGGGGATCATCTCGCCGCCCGAAGGCAACGGCGACGACATCTTCGGAATCCAGGGCGGCGTGAGCGTCCCTATCTGGCGCAAGAGAACCAAAGCAGGCGTCGAAGAGGCGAGTGAGCTGGGGCTTGCCGCCCGAGAAGCGAAACGGGATGTCCTGGCCGGAATCGAATCTGCGCTCGGCGATCTCATGCAGCGGATACCGCTGACCTGGCGGCAGCTACGCCTTCTGGAGGACATCCTGATCCTGCAGGCCGAGGAGTCTGTCCAGTCGGCCCAGTACGGCTATGTATCTGGGACCTTCAACGCACTGGACCTGCTCGATGCGGAACACGTGCTTTTCGATGCCGAGACCGCCATCGCACGAGCCCAGGCCGACTATGCCATCCGCTTGACCCAACTCGAGGGAGCGGTGGGTGAACCGCTACAACCAAACCCAGTGACGGAGTCATCGAAGTCATGAAATCACGAATCGAAACTGGACACTCACGTGGGAAGGGCATGCTGGGAGCTGTTCTGTTGGTCGCTGCGAGCTTTGCCCTCTTCTATCTGCTGTTCTTCGATCCCTGGGGTTTTCATCCCATCGACGGATGGCTGCAAGCCCGCCTTGACTATCACGCCGGCGATATGGAAACGGCCACCTCAGAGCATGAGGAGCAACTCTGGACCTGCTCCATGCATCCACACATCCTCGAGGACGAGCCCGGTGAGTGCCCCATCTGTGGGATGAATCTCGTGCCCGTGAGCGGCGGAGGGCAGTCACAAGGAACCCCAGCCAAGAGCGGGGAACGAGAGATCCTCTTCTATCGCAACCCGATGAACCCGACGATCACTTCGCCTGTCCCGGCCAAGGACGAGATGGGGATGGAGTATGTGCCGGTCTACGCAGACGAGGTGGACCAGGCTGTGGATCAGGGGCCAATCGTCACCATCAATCCCGCCATCGTTCAAAACATGAACGTGCAGACCGCGATCGTCGAACGACGCGACCTGAATCAGGAGATTCGCACGGTCGGGTACCTCGAGTACGACCAGGAGCGCATGGTCACCGTGACGACGAAGTACTCCGGTTGGGTCGAGAAGGTCTACGTCAATTATGTGGGCGAGCCGGTCGAGAAAGGCCAGCCCCTCTTCGAGATCTATTCACCCGAGCTCGTCCAGACCGAGCAGGAGCTGCTCTCCGCCATCGTGTACGCAAGCAAGTTCGACAGCACGAATACCGAGGCGGGTCGCCGGGCGAGTGCGTTGGTCGGTTCGGCCCGAGAGCGTCTCAGGTATTGGGATATCTCGTCCGACCAGATCGACAACCTGGAGCGCACTGGCGAGGTCTTCCGGACACTACAGGTGGTGGCACCGGCAAGTGGCCTGGTCATGAAGAGAATGGCGGGGCTCGAGGGAATGGCCGTCCGACCGGGGATGGAGATGTACCACATCGCCGATCTCCGATCGATCTGGCTGTCCGCCGAAGTCTTCGAGCACCAGGTGGCCCTGATCGACATCGGCAGCGAGGCCGAAATAGAGCTGACCTACTTTCCCGGGGAGGTCTTCCGTGGGACCGTGCGCTTCATCGAGCCGGAGTTCTCCGAAGCCACGCGAACCCTGCGGATGAAGATCGAAGTCCCCAATCCAGGCAGGCGTTTCAGGGCCGGGATGTTCGGCACTGTCCGCTTCTACCCCACAGCCGCTCGCCAGGCCCTGGTGGTACCGACGCAGGCGGTCCTGCGGACAGGGCAGCGCAACCTTGTGATCGTCGACCTGGGAAAAGGGAGCTTCGTCCCTCGAGAGGTCCAACTGGGGCACGAAGGGGGTGGCGAAGTCGAGGTCCTCGAGGGCCTGAGTGAGGGTGATCGCATCGTGACGTCGTCGCAATTCCTCATCGATTCGGAGTCGAGCCTGCAGGCAGCGGTCCAGAAGATGATCGCGCAGCGCTCTACTGGCGAAGACCACTAAAGGAGATCGACATGTTGGATCGAGTGATCGAGTGGTCTTTGAAGAACCAACTGGTTGTCATCGTGGGCCTGATCCTGGCGGTTCTGGGCGGCATCTGGGCCATCCGAGAGACCACGGTGGATGCCATCCCGGACCTGTCGGACGTCCAGGTGATCCTCTTCACCGAGTTTGCAGGCCAGGCACCGCAGGTCGTCGAGGACCAGGTCACGTATCCGATCACCTCGACCATGCTGTCGGTCCCGTTCGCGAAGGTCGTCCGGGGGTACTCCTTCTTCGGCTTCTCGTTCGTGTATGTGATCTTCGAGGATGGGACGGATCTCTATTGGGCTCGCTCCCGAGTCCTGGAATACCTCTCAGGCCTGTCGAAACAGCTGCCTGCCGGAGTGGCTCCCCAGCTCGGCCCCGACGCGACCGGGGTGGGATGGGCCTTCATGTACGTGCTCAACTCCGAGAATCACTCGCTCGCCGACCTGCGGAGCTATCAAGACTGGTACCTGCGGTATGGCTTGACCTCGGTGGATGGCGTAGCCGAGGTGGCCTCGATCGGCGGCTTCGTTCGGCAGTATCAGGTCGAGGTCGATCCGGTGCGGCTGCGTGCCTACGGGATACCCATCGACCAGGTGAAGAAGGCGATCCAACGATCCAACATCGATGTCGGTGGTCGGGTTGTCGAGCTGGCCGAAAGGGAGTTCATGGTCCGGGGACTGGGCTATGTGAAGAACGTTCAGGACCTCGAAACCATCGTGCTCACGGCGGCACCAGGCGGGGTACCGGTGCTGCTCAGAGATGTAGCGCGGATCTCCATCGGCCCCGAAATCCGTCGCGGTCTGGCCGAGTGGAACGGCGAAGGGGAGACCGTGGGCGGTATCGTCGTCGTTCGCTCGGGAGCCGATACGAGAACGGTGATCGAGAGCGTGAAGGAGCGCCTCGAGGAGCTCCGGGCCGGCCTCCCCGAGGATGTGGAGATCTCCGTCGCCTACGACCGCACCGCCCTGATCGATCGAGCAGTGGAGACGCTGACCCACACACTGATCCAGGAGTCGATCGTCGTAGCTCTGGTCTGCCTGGTATTTCTCTTCCACTTCCGCTCCGCCCTGGTGGCGATCATCTCCATCCCGGTGTCGATTCTCCTGGCGTTCATTGTCATGAGGATCCAGGGACTCGGGGCCAACATCATGTCCCTGGGGGGCATCGCCATCTCCATCGGCGTACTCGTGGATGCCGCGATCATCATGGTGGAGAACGCCCACAAACACTACGAGGAATGGCAGGGCAAGCGCTCCCACTTCGAGATCATCCTGAAGTCGGCTCAGGAGGTCGGCCCAACGCTGTTCTTCACCCTGCTGATCATCACGGTCTCCTTCCTGCCCGTCTTCACACTCGAGGCCCAGGAAGGGCGGCTCTTCAAGCCTCTGGCCTTCACCAAGACCTATTCCATGGCGATGGCCTCGATTCTCGCGGTGACCGCTGTTCCCGTACTCATGTTCTGGTTCGTGCGGGGCAAGATTCGCAGCGAGAACCGACATCCCGTCTCCCGCTTCCTGCGTTTTCTCTACACCCCGGTACTCAACTGGGCCCTGCGATGGCGATGGTTGGTGATCCTCGCGATGGTGGCAATTCTCGCTGTTACCGTCGTCCCACTGCAGCGGATCGGCTCGGAATTCATGCCACCGCTCTGGGAGGGAGATCTCCTCTACATGCCGACGACGTTTCCCGGCATCTCCATCACCAAGGCGAAGGAGCTCCTGCAGCAGACCGACAAGATCATCCGGACGTTTCCGGAGGTCGAGACGGTCTTCGGAAAGGTCGGGCGGGCGGAGACCGCTACCGATCCGGCCCCGTTGTCGATGATCGAAACGACCATCGTCCTCAAGGATCCGTCGGAGTGGCGGCCCGGTCTGACCAAGGAGGACCTGATCGCCGAGCTCGACCAGGCCATTCAAATACCAGGCTTGACCAATGCCTGGACCATGCCGATCAAGACGCGGATCGACATGCTGTCCACAGGCATCAAGACTCCCGTCGGAATCAAGGTCGCAGGGCCTGACCTGACTCAGCTGCAGACCATCGCCGAGCAGGTCGAAGCCGTGGTCAAGCCACTGCCAGGAACGCTTTCTGTATACGCCGAGCGGGTGATGGGGGGCTCCTATATCGACTTCGACATCGACCGGGAGGCCGCTGCGCGCTTTGGCATCAAGGTCGGCGATATCCAAGACGTTATTCAATCCGCGGTCGGCGGAATGAACGTCTCGTGGACGGTCGAGGGGCTCGAGAGATATCCGATCAACGTCCGGTACCCACGGGAGCTTCGCAACGACCTGACGACCCTGAAGGAAGTTCTCGTCGCCGCGCCGTCGGGTGCCCAGGTTCCCCTCGGGCAGCTGGCCGAGCTCGTGATCCGAACAGGGCCTCCAGGTATCAAGACGGAAGGTGCCCGCCCCAATGCCTGGGTCTATGTGGATCTGAAGGGCATCGATGTGGGGAGTTGGGTAAAGAAGGCCAAGCAGGTTGTCGCCGAAGAGGTCGATCTGCCACCGGGCTACAGCATCTTCTGGTCGGGGCAGTACGAGTACATGGTGCGAGCGAAAGCCCGCTTGCTGACGATTGTGCCCATTACGCTCTCTTTGATCTTCCTGATCCTCTACTTTCACACCAAGTCGCTGATCAAGACCCTCATCGTGCTGTCGGCGGTTCCCTTTGCACTCGTGGGGTCGATCTGGCTGATGGACTGGCTGGGCTACAACTGGTCGGTCGCGGTCTGGGTCGGGGTGATCGCGTTGGCGGGGCTTGCCGCGGAAACCGGCGTAGTGATGCTCCTGTATCTGGACATCGCCTACGAGTCCTGGAAGAGCAAGGGGAAGATGAACACGTTCTCCGACCTCCGTGAGGCCGTCGACCACGGCGCCGTCCAGCGGATCCGGCCCAAGACCATGGCGGTGGTGACGACCTTTATCGCCCTGGTGCCGATCCTGTGGTCGACCGGTACGGGTGCAGACGTGATGCGGCGCATCGCGGCACCCATGGTCGGTGGTCTGTTCACATCCTTCATGGGTGAGCTCATCGTCTTTCCGGCCCTCTATTTCGTCTGGCGTGGGATCGGATTGAAGCGCACGCCGCTTTTCGAATCAACGGAAGAATCCAACGAAAGAAACAGGGACATCCTCGCTGACTGAGCCAACGTATCTAATGGACAAAAGGGAGAGCTCGAACATGATCTACCTTGCACAATCAAGATTGCGTCTTCACAAGCCTGCTTTCAATTTCGTGACCGCGCTACTTCTGGCGGCCCTACTTTCCGCTTGCAGCAGCGGGAGCGATTCGAGCAGTCCGACCGACCCTCCCAATGCGGAGTTGACGATGACCAGTGCCGACGTTCTCGTATCTGGGCAGTCAGTCGCCGGTCAGACGTTTTCTCAGGGGCATGGCGAGGGCAGCAGCACCCGCTTCGAAGCGGAGTTGATGTTGAACGGCCAAATGGCACCCGGCCAGATGGCCTGGCTCGAATTCGACCGACCCATGGGCATGGGAATGATGCGTCACACCGACCGGGTCCAGATGTTCGACGACGGCTCGCATGGTGACCGGGTCGCCGGCGACGGCATCTACTGCCTCGAAGACTTCAAAGGTGACTACGGCTGCCACCGTGCCGACGCCGAGACCGGCGAGTACAACTACGAGTTCTACGGAGAGCATCAAGACGGCCATGAGAGCAACCACATGACCGTCAAGGTGACCATTACGGGGCAGTAACGACCGACTCCAAAAAGAACCGGCGGGCCGGCGATCCGCATTGGATCACCGGCCCGCCGGGAGTGTTCAGGTACAGCTTGAAGCTTCCAGTCCGTCGACGTCTACCACTTGAA
>JAUWSP010000084.1 GCA_030610025.1 Acidobacteriota bacterium
GCCCTTCGTCCTCGAAGAGCACGTACTCGACCTCGATGCCGTTGGCTCGGGCCGCCTCGACAATCTCGTCCGACTCGACCTTGAGGACCCGCGGGTCATTGGCGCCCTGGAGCACCATGAAAGGCCGACTGTTGTTCTTGGCGTTGAAGAGAGGCGAGATGCGCCGTAGGCGTTCGGCATCCTCGGTCGGATCGCCCATCTCGATGTAGAGGGCCTTCCGGTACGACTCCCACCAGGCTGGAATGCTCTCCAGCGTCCGTATCCAGTTGGAGATGCCGAAGAGATCGACCCCGACGGCGAACGCCTCCGGTTGGAGGGTGAGAGCGGCGAGCACCATATAGCCACCGTAGCTGCCACCAATGATGCCGATCTTTTCCGGATCCACGTAGCCGGTATCGATGAGCATCTGCTTGCTGGCCACGCAGTCGCCGAGATCCGCCTCGCCATGCTGGCGATCGTCAGCCTTGAAAAAGGTCTTGCCGTAGCCGGTGCTACCTCGGTTGTTGATGGCGTAGACCACGTAGCCATGGTTCACGAGGTACTGGGTCAGGGCTCTGAATCCGATTCGGGACTGTCCTCCCGGCCCTCCATGGACCGAGACCAGGGCGGGAGCCGGATTCTCTGCATTGGCCTGATGAGGCTTGTAGAGCACGCCGGGGATTTCGAGACCGTCGTAGGAAGCGAATCGGACAACCTGGCCATCAACCAGGTCCGCGGCCTCGATTTCGGCGGGCAGGGACCGGGTGAGCTGCTGCGGCTCGCCGTTCAGGTCCCAGACATAGAGGTCGCGAGGCTGTCGGCCGGAGCTCAGATAGAAGGCGATGGCGGTCTCGTCATCGGAGACTTGCACTGCGCTGATGTCTCCTTCTGGGAGATCAGGCAGCTGCATTGGAGTCATCGTTGCGATGTCGTAGATCTCTATTTGAGTACGAGCGTCGTCGTTGATGCCGACTACCAGATACTTCCCCTTCTTCGAAGGGTAGGCGAACCAGACATCCCAATCGGGCTGTACGATCGTCTCGCGGGTTCCAGTCACGAGGTCGTACCTGACGAGGTAGGAGAACTCGCTGCCCTCGTCGGTCGTCAAGTAGAGACTCGATCCATCGGCACTGAAGGCCTGTGGTGAGTTGGCGACGTCCCCTTCGTGAGGGGTGATGTGTTGTATCTCCGAGGCCTCCCGGTCGAAGAGATAGACATCGGAATCGTAGGTGGTCCGAGACTTCGATAGGGCCAGGTAGCGTTTGTCCGGAGAGAGGTCACCCAGGTCGTAGCCCTCGTCGTTCTGGAAGATCATCGTCCGCTCGTAGCCGTCGACGCCGTACTCGTAGGCATCGAAGAAGCGGGGGTCCCGTTCGTTCGTGATGACGATGAACGATCCCTCGTCGTAGGTGAAGCCGAGCAGATCGGCCTTGAGCCCCTCGCCGGGAGTGAGATCCTGGACCGATCCTTCGAGCTCCTGTACGTAGAGATGGTCCAGCTCGTCGCCCCCCTGGTCGCTGCGAAACAGGAACCGTTCATCCTGGGGAAAGTAGGCCTCCGCGAAGACGGAGTCGGTCGTCGAGTCCGTCAGCACCTCTGGTGCCTCCTGGTTCACAGGGATTGCCTGAGCGTTGTAGACACCCGAGTCGTCGCTGCTGACCAGGATCTTGCTCTTGTCCGGGGAGAACGACATGCCGCGATAGTTGGTGACATTCAGGAAAGCGTCGATCGAGTACGGGGTGATCTCACGAGCTGTCTCGACGGGTTGCCTGGCACAAGCCCATACCAGACCTGCGGTGATCAGGGTGCAGGTGAAGATTCTGCGTGCGTACATGATGATGTGCTCTCCGTGGCGATGTTGTCGGTGAGTTTGGAGGTGGTGTCTCATGCTCTCAGACCCTCAATCCTCGGTTCGTCCGTAGCCGGTGCCGATGGCAAACAGGGTCATGCCCAGAAGCGCCCAGGAGTGGAAATTGGCCAGGCCGATCTGAAGCGGAGAGAGGGAGGGAAGTCCGACTGCGAGCCCGGCGCTGGTCGTGCTGGCCGCCAGGACTGTCGGGATGCAGTAGGGAACCAGGAAAGGCCAGGTGCAGACCGTCATGTCCAGAAGGTTGGCCCTCCGGTAGCGGCCGATGCCTGCCTTCTCGCCTGCCTGGCGAGCGAAGCCACCGACCGCGAGTAGAGCGACCACCGAATGGGTCGTCAGGAGCACGGCGGCCGAGACCATGACGAAGAGGCCCGACTCCACGCCACGAATCGTTCGCGCCTTCCCGCTCCAGGCCCCTACGATGCGGCCCAGAAGTCCCGAGGCCTCGAGCCCGGCTACCAGTCCCATGAGCAGGAGCGTGAAGATGGAGACCCCGATGCCGCGCTCCATGCCGTCGATGATGAGGCCGCGAGCCGAGTAGGCCTCTGGGTCGATGTAAAGGAGTTGTCGGGGCTCGAGGAGTCCGAGCACCAGACCGATGCCAGCCGCCGTCAGGATACCCGTCAACAGACCGGTCAGCAGGTGTGAGCGAAGGATGAGGAGAACCACGACAATCAGGGGAGCCAGCAGCATCGGCAAGCCGCTTGGACTGCCTTGAACCGCCAGAGCCTGGGTGTCACCGTTCTGGGCTCCGCCCAGTAGGACGTAGAGCACCAGGGCCACGGCCGCTGCTGGCAGGGCATAGCGCAATCGGGTCTTTACTACACCGCCGATGTCGGCGCCCTGGGTAGAGGCCGAGGCGATGGTCGTATCCGAGACCGGTGAGATGTTGTCACCGAAGGTGGCGCCGCCCAGGATGGCTCCCATGAGGATCACCGGATCGGCGCCGAGACCGGCGGCGGCCGGGTAGAGGAGGGGAGCGCAGAGGATGATGGTGCCCAGGCTGGTTCCGGTAGCCGTCGCCACCAGACAGCTGATGAGGAAGCTGGCGGCGGCATAGCCACCGCCGTGGAGGCCGAGCTTGCCGGCCACCCAGACCAGGGATTCCACGAAGCCGCTGGCGTTCATGAGGCTGGCGAGGACACCGGCCAGCAGCCAGGCCAGGATCATCAACAGCACGATGGGCTGGCTCATGCCGCGCACCACGGTATCGGCCCATGCGCCCCGGTTCTTGGCCAGCAACATGGCCACGATCAGCGCCACTAGAAGGATCGGCCAGAAACCGTGCTCGTCGGGCGCCCCGGAGAGACCGAGCCAGGCCACCCCGCTCAAGAAGACGAGGAACGGCACTAGGGCCCCGATCCATCCACCTCTGAATCGGAGCAACTCTCCCTGGGCCTCTGGCTCGTGCATCGAAATTCCCCTGGCACCTTGGTTTCAGGACGTCTGAACATAGCAGAGGCCTGGTGGGATCGGGTCCCAAAAGTGGGTGGCACCTTAGAATGGACTCTCGACAGGAGGATGCGATGGCTGGAAGATCCGACGAATTCACACTGTGGGACCTGAAGGTGGAGGTGGTGGCCGGCGAGGGTGAGATGGTCTGCAACCACCAGGTGGGCGACTCTTTCGAGCTCTCGGGCGAGGATCTCACGCTGCCACCCGGGCAGAGCTTTCCGATCTACCCGCTGGCGGCACTCCTGCCGTTGCTGCCCGCCAAGCAGCGGGAGACGGAGCCCAACGACTGGATGACCACCGACACCGAGGTGGCCTGTCCCGATCCCAACTGCGGTGCCAGATTCCGGATCACGCGGACCGGCCGGTGAACCTTTCGTCACGGCGAAGTCACCAGGGTGCCACTGCCGGAGCAGGACACTTGATCGAGCGCCTCGAGCTCGCTCCCGGCTATTCGATCTCCCGATTGGTGAACGGAGGCTGGCAGCTGAGCGCCGGCCACCGCCCCGGCTCGCTCGATCGCAAGGCGGTGATCGGCGATTTGCGAAGTCTGGTTGAAGCCGGGCTCACGACGTTCGACTGCGCCGACATCTACCTGGGTGTCGAGGAGCTTCTGGGCGGGCTGGTTCGCGACCTGAAGCAGAGCGTGGGCTCGGAAGAGATCCAGATCCACACCAAGTTCGTGCCGGATCGAGCGGATCTGGAGACGGTCGACCGCTCGGGAGTGACTCGGATCATCGATCGATCCCTCCAACGCCTCGGAGTCGAGCGACTGGACCTCGTGCAGTTCCATTGGTGGGACTACGAGACACCTCGATATGTCGAAGTCGCGGGTTGGCTGGTCGATTTGCAGCGGGCTGGGAAGATCCGGCTCCTGGGGACCACCAACTTCGACACTCCTCGGCTGCGAGAGTTGGTGGATTCCGGATTCCCCGTCACTGCTCACCAGGTGCAGTACTCGCTCCTGGATCGACGTCCCGAGGCCCACATGGTCGACTTCTGCCGGGAGAACGGAATCCAGCTGCTGTGTTACGGCTCCGTGGCTGGAGGGTTCCTCTCGGCGCGCTATCTCGGCCTACCTGAGCCGACAGAACCCCTGCCGAATCGTTCGCTGACGAAGTACAAGCTGATCATCGAAGAAGCGGGAAGTTGGGAGCTCTTCCAGGAACTGCTGAAAGCTCTGGCAGCGATTGGCCGCAAGCATCGCGTCAGCCCGACGACGGTAGCGGTGCGCTGGGTGCTGGAGCGGCCGCAGGTTGCTGCCGTGCTGCTGGGAACCCGACATTCAGCTCATCTCGAGCAGAATCTCGAAGTCTTCCGTCTCCGTCTCGACGAGGAGGATCGAGTGAGGCTGGAAGAGGTACAGGCCGGGGCACCAGGCCCATCCGGAGAGCCCTTCGCCCTGGAACGCGAGCCAGGAGGCCGTCACTCGGTGATCATGAAGACGGAGCTGAATCGGGCTGGAGAAGGCTAGCCCGAAGCTCTCAACAATCGTCTAGTTTGGTATTGCTCCTAGAGCAGCCGCCGCCTGTGGACAAGGAATGCAAGCAACAAGAGGGTGGCTCCAAGTCCCAGATAGAGGGCTTGAACCCATCCGGCCATCGGGCCATATAGGCCTCCGAAGCTGAGCCACGGGATTTGCCCCCCACTGTTGAGAACGGCGTACCAGAAGACCAAGAAGAGGACGAGGAAGGCCTTGGGGGTATTCGTGAGAATGCCAAGAGCTGTCGCGCTAGTGGCTGTGAAGAGCATACCGACAAGCACGGAGAGACCCTCGCCCGGGGATGTCAGACCGAGGCGGCCAATTGCCATCATGGTGAAACCTAGACCCACCAGGACAGCGCTTCCGAGCTTCCACCAGACAAAGTGTTCCCTGAGTCCCGGGGCCGATGAAATCAGGGTTTGGGTTCCATTGCGGTGCTCCCTGCTGGAGACGCCTGCCAGCAGCATGGCCAGGGCCGCAAAGACCAGAGGCAGGACCCCTCCCAACAGGACCCTGGTCGGCACCAACAGCGAGGCGGGAATGGCTAACGCCATGGCCAGCCCCCCCATGGGGTTGTTCAGGAGAGTCAGAGAAGCATCTGCACGCATGGCGCCGAAGAGAGTTGCTCTCTGATTGGCACCGGTCAGCAAACGAGGTAGGCCGAGTGCGAACAGGGGCTTCAGGAGGGAATTCAGGCGCCGAGTGATTCCCACCCGGTGGCGTCTTGCGGCTATGCGGGATCGGGTGGGGTCAAACCGGTGGAAGAAGGCGATCGCTAGAAGCAGCAGGGGAAATGGCGCCAGGAACGACCCCAACCTGGGTGCCAGCCACTTTGGACCGAACTCGATTCCCTCGAAGACGAAAGGTGGCCTGAGCTGATCGAAGGGTGCGGCGCCAATGGAGACGCTGCCCTTGTCCGCTTCGAGAGGCCCCAGGGTATCGGCTATGAGCGTCACGCCAGTGAAATCCAGGTAGGAAGAGGCGGTGACAGCACCACTTTCGTGAGCTGCGACTCCTGCGGTGAGGACGAGCATCCACAGGAAGAAGTAGCAGACGTCGCCGAGCTTCCCGGCGAGGCGGGGAATGGACTCGAACAGGATCGCCACGACCGAGACGAAGCTGATGGCCGGTGGCAGGAATATGAAGTACTGACGCAGGAAGGTGCCGGGCTCCAGAGAAGCCTCTCCCCGGACGAGCTGCATGGCCATGCAGCTCAGGAGAAAACCAAGGGCGAGGGTCCCAAGGAAAACCATGTTGCCGAGGCACTTCCCGAGCAAGTACTGCCGAGTGGGGGTTGGCGTCGAAGCGATAATCGCTCCACATCGGGTCCGGATATCCAGTTCGATGGACTGGCTTACCAGGTAGAAGCCGAAGAGTCCGGTGAACATAGAGCAGAGAAGGGCGGTCGCGAAGGCGACTGCCTCGGAATTGTAGAGGGCTCGTTGGCCTCCCACGACCAGGAGAGCTGTTCCACCAGAAGGGTCGGGCACCCAGATGTAGGCGAAGAAACAGAGCAGAAGGAAGGTCACCAGGGTGGAGGTCTTCCGGAATCGGAGCACGCAGTCCGTCCACAGTACCGCCCAGATTCTTCGAAGGCTCTGCATCGTCAGATCCGGTCACCAGTCCTGAGGTCGAAGTTCATGCAGCGAAGGTAGGCGTCTTCCGGCGTCGGAACCGTCTGAGCCGCCCCCGGCAGTGGCGCTTCCGGTGCCACCAGGCGGAGATGAACTCCGTCAGGCCTTCCCTGGCTACGGGAGATGGGGAACTTCTTCCGCAGCTCATCGAGACGGGAGCTCGGTACCGTCACCTCCCAAACCCACCCGTCGGTCAGGCGAAGTAGCGCCTCTGGCGTCTCGAATGCAATCAGAGAGCCCTCCTTGAGGATGGCGATCCGGGTCGCCGTGGACTCGATGTCAGAGACGATATGGGTGGAGAGAATCACCAGCTTGGTGCGGCCGAAATCTGTGAGGAGGTTGCGGAATCGAACCCTTTCTTCGGGGTCGAGCCCGGCGGTGGGCTCGTCGACGATCAGGAGATCGGGGTCGTTGATCAATGCCTGGGCAATGCCGAGACGCTGTTTCATGCCGCCGGAAAACCCGCCGACCTGGCGGTCGGCCACGGTGTGGAGGTTCACTGACTCCAGCATTTCGTCGACCTTCGATGCTGAAGAAACTCCCTTGAGCGCTGCGAAATAGGCTAGAAATTCTCTGGCGCTGAGCTGTTCGTAGGTTCCGAAGTCCTGCGGCAGGTAGCCGAGTCGCTGGCGAATTGCGTTGGGGTCCTCGACGATGTCGATGTTTCCGAAATGGATCTCGCCCTCTGACGGCTTCATCACCGTGGCGACAATTTTCATGAGGGTCGTCTTGCCCGCACCATTTGGGCCGAGCAGCCCCAGGACCCCGCCTGCAACCTCCAACGACAGGTTCTTGACACCGTAGTTTCCGGTTTTGAATTGTTTCGAGAGAGAACGGATCGATAGCATCTGCGGAACCTCCCAGGTACCCGCCTCTCCTTACGGCAGTAGTCTCTGGAATGTTCCAGAAGTGGCTCTGGATGTTCTTTGGGCTGAGCCAGCGGCTCAGTGAAACCGTTGAGGGCTCGCCTGGCACCCTGGCTGGGTGTGACTATTCGAGAGGCTCGCTTCAGGGTGCGGCTGCCTGAGGTGCGCTCACTGCCCCAGCGCAGCGTCCCAGTTCAAGACGATGGTGGTGGGAGGGGTGGAATCCCCCTGCAACGAGCTCAGGAGCAGGAAGCGCTCGCCGTCGGGTGACACCAGATAGCGGTTGTTGTTCGTGATCTGCCGCAGTCGGACCGGGAACATAGCCTCGGGTATCCCTGCATCGAAGGAATCGCCCGTCTGCACCGAAACCCGCATCATGTTCATCTCGGGTGAGATGTAGTAGAGCTCCTTGCCATCAGGGCTCCACTGTGGCTCCGAGCCGCCTGCGGTGGAGATCTGCCATTTGCCTCCCGGCCCCGGGAACTCCTGGACGTAGATTTCAGAACGACCTGATTCATTGGTCTGATAGGCCACCCAGCGTCCGTCGAGAGAAAATCGGGCGCGGACCTCGACAAAGGGAGTCATGAGGAAGGGATAGGGCTCCTGGTCTCCCTCGAGCGACAGAACCCAG
Organism: Acidobacteriota bacterium; assembly: GCA_030610025.1. Taxonomy (GTDB): domain Bacteria; phylum Acidobacteriota; class Thermoanaerobaculia; order Multivoradales; family JAHEKO01; genus JAUVRX01. The sequence continues at coordinate 7,913 of JAUWSP010000084.1, forward strand.
ATGTCCCAGCTCGTCTCCTCTCCGCGGTCGTAGTACAGCAGGTACTTTCCGTCGGCTGAAAAGGAACTCGGATGCTGATCGCGCTCTCGCTCCAGAAGGTACTCCACCTGACCGCTTCCACCCACCGTCGTGATAGCGAGATCGAACCCCTCGTCCCGTCCCTCTGCGTAGGCGATGCGTTTGCCGTCGGGAGTCCAAAGAGGATTCTGGTCGCCGCCATCATTGAAAGTGAGCCTGGAGGTGACGCCCCGAGTGAGATCGCGCACCCAGATGTCTGCGGCCTCGCTCGACGAGGAGGTGACGACCATTGCCAACCAGCGGCCATCAGGGGACAGTGAGGTCACGCTAATATCGCCGGGGTCGCCGACGAGCTCTCTGGATTCGCCGTTCTTGTCGACCCACGCCAACTGCCCTCCGCCCGCCTCGCCACCTCGCAGGGCCAGGACTCCGTTACGGGAGGCCGAGAAATGGGCCAAGCCGACGGCGTCGATGCTGAGATCCTCGGCCAGGGGCACCGGCTCGCCTGTGAGCTCTCCGGCCTTGGCGTCGAAGGGTTGAGCCACCAGCGTCGCCTCCCGGACGTAGAGCAGATAGCCCGGAGGCGCATACTCGACCCGCGACTGACCCTTGAGAACCGTCTTCTCGTTGCCGCCGTCCACGTCGGCGACCCGGATCTCCGCCCCGTCCTCACCCTGGTAGTCCACGTACAGGAACTTCTCGCCGCCGGGCAGGAACTGAGGCCAGCCGACGCTCAAGTCTGCGCTGTCCGGGGTTTCACTGGTCACCAGCGCGGTTGGGATGCCACCGGAGGCGGTGACCTTCATAATTGGATCGC
>JAUWSP010000083.1 GCA_030610025.1 Acidobacteriota bacterium
TCGCAGGTCATCGTGATCTGTGGATGCTCGATTCGCACTCGGCAGCGATCTCCTTCCTGGCCGACAATCGTGTTGTGGTAGGTGCCGAACCCAGGATAGGAGAACCGGAACTCACCTGGCGAGCAGGTCTTCAAGCTGTCCAGGTAGCCGATGAGATCTCCTGGCTCCTGGTTGGCGCTGTCATTCCCACTGACTTCTCCACGTTTCCAGATAACGAGGTCGAAGTCGTCGTCGGGACGAATTTTCAGATTCAGATCTCCGTTATCGCCGAGATGCATGGCGATGGACAGCTCCATTTCCGTTTTCCTGTAGGGGTCGGTCATGACTGCAGATAGCAGCGTGCGATCTCTCGAGTCCTCCTCGAGGACGACAGAAGCAGTCATAGGACGCTCTCCTAGACCGTGAAAGGAGATGGCACTCTCAGTAATTCTCGCCTCCGCTTCCACCTCGAGCCATCTCTTCGTCCAACCAGGCTTGTTCTCCGGCGCCATGTTGAGGTCGCCAGCGATGGTTCTTGCTGTGGCCTCTTTGTCGACAACCCAGGTTCCGAGGAACCGTTCTGGCACTTCGGCGAAGGCCGGGATACAGAGACCTGCCACAACCAGGAGCACTGGCAATCTAGACATCGACTCCTCCTTTTCTGCAGATACGGTTGACCGTATTCTACATCCACAAAAAAACGGGCCAGGACCCGCCATCTAGGGACGGGCCATACCTGGAGAACGGCGAAGTCGAGATGGCAGAAGGTGGAAGGGCAGGCGCTGGCAGCTCAGCCGGGGATTGACCTTGCTGCGCCACGCCTGCCCAAAAAGGGTGAGGTGAATCGACTTTCTAGTTGGTCACGTGCCGAATCACGATCCTCGCGACCGGATTGCGCCAGTCATGGTCCTCAGGGCTCAGCGACCCACGGTCCTGAATCCCGGCGTGGACGTAGACGTAACCCTCGGCTCCCGCTTCCACACGCACTCCACCATTGCCGCACGGAGGGCCTGGAATGTGGGCACAGTCCTGCGTATTGGCTTCGCTGCCAGCATCCCAAGCCGTGGCATAGAGCGCGTTGCTGAATGCTGGCACTCTCTTTTCGGCCGCGAAGAACGCGTCATTGGTCGTCACCAACATCCCCAGGGCGGTGATGTTCCGTGCCCGACCCCAGGCCCTGACGCTTACCGTCGTGGACTCACCTGGCAGGACAACCCCGCCACCGACGGCGACGTCAGCCACCTTGGGCTCAGCGCCCAGGAGCGCTACCAGCGGATCATTGGCGGCGTCTTCAGCCAGTCCAGCCAACTCGGGGATGGCAGGCTCACCAGGTGAAAAAAGATCGAAGCTACTCCGGTGCGAGTAGACGACGGGTGGAGCGAAGATCTGGCCGTTGGTCAGATTGGTGATGGTGACTTCGTAGGTCTGAGCGCTCGCCACCGCGGGCAGAGCCATCCAGCTCAGCAGTACGGCAACTCCGAGTATCCAGGTTCGCGGGGTCTTGATTCGATGCATCGTTCATCCTCCTCTTGCGTGGGTTGATTGTTCTCGCTTCCAACGAGAAGAGGATGACGACAGAAGGTCACAGGGACCTCCCGGAAGTATCACGTTTTCTTCACATTGCGCTACAGCGTGCTGGCAGTGTCACCGAGAACGTCGTACCACTACCCATTTCGCTTTCGACTCCGATGGTGCCGCCATGCAGCTCGACGATTCTCTTGGTGATGGCCAGGCCCAGGCCAGCATGATCACTCTCCAGATCTCGCTGCTGGTGCCCGAAGAAGCGGTCGAAGACGAAGGGCAGATCCTCCGGGGCGATACCGCTACCGGTATCCCTGACCTCGACGCTCACCCACTGGGATGATTCGCGAAGCCCCAGGGTCACCTGGCCTCCACCGGGGGTGAACCTCAGGCCATTGTCGAGAAGATTGTCCAGCACCCGCGCCAACAAGCTCATGTCCCCTTCGACGATCGCCGGACCTTCCGGCACTTCGACGTGCAAGTCGATGCCGCGCTCGTCGGCCAGCAGTCGGACTTGTTGGACAGCGTCCTGGGCGAGCTCGGCCAAAGCCAGTGTCTCGATCTCCATTTCCTGAGTGCCCGATTCCAGGCGGGCCAACTCGAACAGATCCGCCACCAGGCGGTTGAGTCGATCGGTTTGCCGGATAGCCCCCTCGAGATAGGTGCGCTGCTCTTCCTCACCCAAGGTGGACTGCTTCAGCGCCAGGGTCTCGAGGAAGCCTCGCAAGGAAGTGAGTGGCGTTCTCAGGTCATGCGAGATATTCGCCACCAGCTCGCGACGCAGTTGATCGGTTTTCTCGAGCTCGTCGAGCTGCGCCACGAGCCGGGCTGCCATGGCATCGAAGGTGAGGCTGAGGCGGTCGATCTCGTCCCGCTCCTTGCCGTCGTTCTCGACGAGAGGCCGATGCTCGCGGAATCCACTGGCCCGAAAATCATCCATCGCCCTCTCCAGGTGTCGGGCCCGTCGTGTGATCCAAGCGAACGCCAACAGGCCAACCAAGAGAGCCACCAGGAGACCCATGGCAATCGCCACCGTGACGAGGCGCAGTATGAAGCTGCCCTGCAGCATGGCCACCGCGGAGTCCCACTGCTGGCCCGCCAGGACCACATACAGGTAGCCGTCTGGTGCAGATGCCGGACCGATAGGTGAAGCGGAGAAGACCTTGCTGCCGGTTTCATCTCTGGGGTCATCGCCGAGTATCGGTAGACGGGAGTCTGTTTCCAGGAATCGACGAACCGGACCCAGACCCACGCTGTCACGAACGACGATCCCCTTCGGGGCCGAGTACGCGAGGATCTGACCCTCGGGATCCAACAGATAGACCTCGATGCTCGGGTTGATGACCATCAGGACATGGAAGATGTGCTCGAGCTCCTCGTGCCGGATCTCGCCGTTCTCCATCGGCAGCGAGTCGTCTACCAGGTGCTCGGCCAGGTCACGGTTGAGCTTCTGGTGAACCTCGTTCAGGAAGTGGCGCACCGAAGCCAGCCCCGCCACGAAGAACAACCCGCCGACCAGAACGAGAATTACCAGAAGAGCCGCAGCCAGCCGACCGTAGAGTGACCTCATCATGACTGGGTCTCCCCTTCCGTTACCGAAGGCTCCGAAAAGCGGTAACCAATCCCCCAGACCGTCAGGATGTAGCGGGGCTGAGCGGGGTCCTGCTCGATCTTGGACCGCAGTCGATTGATGTGCGAGTTGACCGTGTGCTCGTAGCCCTCGTGCCCATATCCCCAGACCTGGTCCAGGAGTTGAGCGCGAGTGAAGACGCGACCGGGGTAGCGTGCGAAATGGAGCAGGAGATCGAACTCCTTGGCCGTCAGCTGCACCGCCTTCCCCCGAACTTCGACACTTCGCTTGTCAGGTTCAATCGACAGGTCAACCAGACGGATTGGCGCTTGTTCAGCAAGGGCCTCCTGGGAGCCCAGAGCCTCCATTCTCCGAAACAGGGCTTTGACCCTCGCCACGAGCTCGAGAATACTGAAGGGCTTCGTCAGGTAGTCGTCGGCACCGAGCTCCAGGCCCAGAACGCGGTCGAACTCGGAAGTCCGAGCGGTCAGCATGAGGATTGGCGTGTAGTCGGAGTGCGAGCGGATCTGACGGCAGATCTCGAGACCATCGATGCCAGGCAGCATGAGGTCCAGGATGATCAGGTCGTGATCCCCATCTCGAGCCCGTTCCAGGCCTGCCTTACCGTCCGCGACGGTCTCGGACTCGCAATCGATGTCCTTCAGATGGAGTGCGACCAGGTGGGCGATGTCCTGGTCATCCTCGACGATGAGCACTCTCTTTCGCATGGCTGCCGGCAATCATAACCAGCAACTTTCACGGAAGTATCACGCTGGCCTACTGTGGGTGATACGGAAGCAGCCAGCACCGGCCGTCAGCCCGGGGTCACGACATTCAAACCCAACCCTGCCGCGGCATCCCCAAGTCGTCGGTCATAGACGACGAAGGCCTCGAGATGCTCCTGCACGGAAAGAGCCGTAGCCAGATGGACTGCATCGAGAGAGCGCAGATCCGTGGGCTCCAGGTACGCCGCCTTGTGCAAGATCGTGTCGTCGATCTTGATCAGCGCGATTCGATCCAATATGTCGCCAGCTCTGTCGAGCATCGACTCACCGCCATGAATCCGCCGAACGGCACGCTGGACCTCTACAGTCGCCAGCGCACTCGCAACCACATTGCCCTGGCGGCTCACCAACTCATGCAGGGCTCTGGATTCCGGCTCTGGAGCTACCAACTTCACGATTGCCGACGAATCGAGATACAGAAGTTTCGCTCCCACCTCCGTCACGTCCTCTCCTCTCTCTCCTGCTGCAGGGCATGGCTGAGCTCATTCGATGGGACACCTGCGGGAACCGCCAGGTCGGCTAGCTCACCTACGGGCCGACTCGCCATGCCGGAGGCCACCAAGCGCTGGAGGGGCGTGTCAGGTCCAGGCAAGGGTACGAGAAGGGCAACCGTGTCCCCACGTTCGGTGACTTCGAGCGCTTCTCCGGCTTTGACTCGACGCAGATAGACGCTCAGATTCTGGCGCAATTCCCTGACACCCACCTTCGATTCGGTCATTATGACGCACATTGTAGCACATCTGAAAATTACCAATTCTTCTCTTCCTGAAGTCGGAATTCACACCGCACACCTTGTCTGATCGCAGAAGTCGGCCTCGCAAATCCCTGCTGGAGCGTACTGGCCAGAGGGCTGACGACCTGTAGAATGACTCGAGGATCTCGACCAGACTGGACGGAAAGGGACCGACTCTTGATCGGCAAGACCCTCGGACACTACAAGATCACTGACAAGCTCGGTGAGGGCGGAATGGGGGAGGTGTACCGGGCCCGCGATCTGACGCTCGACCGCGACGTGGCTCTCAAGGTCCTTCCCCAGGGTCTAGCTGCTGATTCGGAGCGCCTCGAGCGTTTCGAACGCGAGGCGAAGGCGGTCGCGGCCCTCAGCCATCCAAACATCGTCACCCTCTTCTCCGTCGAGAAGGCCGACGGTGTCCCGTTTCTCACCATGGAGCTGGTAGCAGGTGAGACGCTGGATGAAGCGATACCCGAAGGTGGCCTATCGATGTCGCGGTTCTCGACGTTGGCCTTGCAGCTGGTCGAAGGTGTAACGGCAGCCCACAAACAGGGAATCGTCCACCGAGATCTCAAGCCCGCCAACATCATGCTCACCGAGGACGGCCGCCTCAAGATCCTCGATTTCGGTCTCGCCAAGCTGCGCGGCCTCAACGATGATTCACTCTCGGGCTCGGAGCTCCCCACGGCGCTGCTGACGGAAGAAGGGCGAATCCTCGGTACCCCAGCCTACATGGCACCAGAACAGGCAGAGGGCAAGCCGATCGACGCACGGGCCGATCTCTTCGCCATCGGAGGCGTCCTCTACGAAATGTTGACTGGGGCGCGCCCGTTCCTTGGAGAATCGAGGGCGTCCGTCCAGGCCGCGATCCTGACCGCTGATCCGAGCCCTCCACGAACGCTCCGCCATGAGATCCCAAGGGGCCTGGATGCCGTCGTGTTGCGCTGTCTCGAGAAGGACCCCGAGGCTCGATTCGATACCACTGAAGATCTGGTTGCAGCCCTCCAAAGCGAGACTGGAGTCTTCACTGCCCAGGGGCTCGGCGCGACACGGTCACGGTCCAAGATCCGCCCCTGGCTGTGGGCAATACCTCTGGTTCTTCTCCTCGGTGTAGCTGCCTGGCTCTGGATGCGCAGTTCACGGCTCGAAGAGGCTCGACTGGAAACCCTGCCCGAGATCGAGCGCCTGCTCGACGAGAGTCAGTGGGTCGAAGGTTTCCTGCTGGCAAGAGAAACTCAAAGCTTGCTTCCTGATGATCCAGCGCTACAGGAGTTGATGGCGCGGGCAAGCACTACGATTCTGCTGAGCTCAAACCCTCCAAGTGCGGAAGTCTCCTACCGAGACTACGCAGACGAGTCGGCAGAATGGCAACGGCTAGGTCTCACACCAATCGACAAAGCAACCGTACCGGCTGCCTTCGTAATGCTCTGGAAGGTAGAAAAGGAGGGCTACGCGCCTCTCGAAACGGGCAACTCGCCCAGACTGGGCGACCTCGCTTTTGAACTCGCACCCCTGGGGGAATCTCTGCCGGGCATGCTTCATGTACCGGCTGGGCACTTCAGGTTCCGCAACCAGAAACCGGTGGAAGTTCCCGCCTTCTGGCTGGACAAGTACGAGGTCACCAACCGTGAGTTCAAGGAGTTCGTCGATGCTGGGGGCTACAAGGAACCAGAATTCTGGCAACACGAGTTCGAGGCCGGAGATGAGGCTCTTACGTGGGAAGAGGCAATGGCTCGATTCGTCGACTCCACCGGACGCCCCGGACCGGCCACCTGGTCTCTCGGCACCTTTCCGGAGGGCCAGGACGACTTCCCCATCGGCGGAGTGAGCTGGTACGAAGCGGCAGCCTATGCCGAATTCGCCGGCAAGAGCCTGCCAACCGCATACCACTGGCGTTCCGCTGCCCCCTGGACACCTTTTGGCGACATGCTGTTGCAGAGCAACTTCGGCGGCGAAGGCCCCGTGGAGGTCGGAAGCCTGCAAGGCATCGGCCACTATGGCCACTTCGACATGGCCGGCAACGTCAAAGAATGGTGTTGGAATCGAGCCACGGACGGACGCTATCTGCTGGGCGGATCGTCGGAGGAGCCCAGCTACTCCTACTCGCACAACTTCGCCCGTTCGCCCCTCGACCGTCGGCCCGATATGGGCTTTCGGTGCGCCAAATACCTCACTCCACCAAGTGTCGAGCTCACGAACCCGGTAGGCGCCGAGCGCCACGATTTCGCAGAAAACGATCCCGTCTCTGACGAAGTCTTCGCCGTCTATCGAGGCCTCTTCGAGTACGAGCCGCTGGACCTCGAGGCGCAGATCGAGTCGATCGACGATTCAAGCCGGTACTGGCGACATGAGACGGTCAGCTTCACGGCAGCCTATGGCACAGACCGTGTTCTGGCCCACATCTTCCTGCCGCATGGCGATTCGCCCCCGTACCAGACCGTGGTCTACGTGCCCAGCTCCGCAGCCACCTCGGTCACTTCGATAGACGCCATGCGATTCGATCCAGCCTTCTTCGTACCCCGAAGCGGCAGGGCTCTCGTATGGCCGACCTACGAGGGAACCCTGGAGCGAGGTGGCGGCGAAGGCCTGCCCGGTGGCAACCGCGCCTATCGAGATCGCTTCATCCACAAGGTCAACGATCTGCAGCGAACTGTCGACTATCTGGAGACGCGGGACGACATCGACAGCGACAGGTTGGTCTACATGGGCTTGAGCGCCGGAAGCGAGTATGGGCCTGTCTACCTGGCTATCGAGCCGCGCTTCCAGGCCGCAGCTCTGATTGCCGGCGGCTTCGACGACTTCCACATGCTGGACGAGCCAGGAGAGCTGAACCCGTGGAATTATGCCTCGCGGGTGTCGACACCGACCCTGATGGTCAACGGGTCCAGTGACTACGGGTTGCCGGTCGAGACGGCCCAGAAGCCCATGTTCAACCTGCTCGGCGTGCCGGCGGAGAACAAGAAGCACGTAATCCTCGAAGGTGGCCACCTGCCAAACGACTTCAACGCGGTGATGCGCGAGATCCTCGACTGGTACGACTTCTACCAGGAACCCGAACATCGAGGACCCCAATCGCAATGATTGGCCTGGTCCTCCGAGTCAGTAGTTTCATTCTTCTCGCGGTCGCAGGCTCGGGGATCTGGGGACAAAGCGAGGCTGCAGAGCTCCCTTCACGCCCACGGGCACGCGAGCTCGGAGTCACCATCGGCATCCTCTCGCCAGGTCCACTCAACGCCATCACCGATGTCTCCGGGGTGCGGGTCGGCCACTTCACCCTGCGGCAGGGCACGAGGTTCAATACCGGGATCACCGCGGTGCTTCCCCACGAGGGCAACCTCTTCGGCGAGAAGGTCCCGGCAGCCATCGTCGTCGGCAACGGTTTCGGAAAGCTCCTCGGCAGTACCCAGGTCAATGAGCTCGGCGAGATCGAAACGCCGATCCTTCTGACTGGAACCCTGAACGTCCCCAAAGTCGCGGACGGCCTGATCAGTTACATGCTCGCTCTGCCCGGCATGGAGGAGGTGCGATCCATCAATCCTGTGGTGGGCGAGACGAATGATGGTTTCTTGAGCGACATTCGGGCGAGGCCGCTCGGTGAAGTCGAAGTGCGGAAGGCCATCGAAGCAGCCAACGATGGCCCCGTGGCCATGGGAGCCGTGGGCGCCGGAGCCGGCACCGTCTGCTTCGGCTTCAAGGGTGGCATCGGCTCGGCGTCCCGGCGACTCGAGGAAGAGCAAGGCGGGTGGACTGTCGGAGTCCTGGTGCAGTCCAACTTCGGTGGGCCCTTGAGGATCAGTGGATTGCCTTCCCGCATCGCAGGTACCCCTCTTGGGAGCTTTCTGGAAGAGCACGCCGCCGAGCGGGGCGAGCTCGCCTCTCCGGACGGCTCACTCATGATCGTCGTGGCGACCGACGCCCCCCTCGACCATCGGAACCTCCGCCGTCTGGCCGCGCGGGCCCTCTACGGCATGGCCAGAACCGGAGGCTATGGCAGCAATGGCAGTGGTGACTACGTCATTGCCTTCTCGACACATGAGGCGGCCAGGATCCACCGAGACTCGCAAGAGCATGTAGTGGACAGACCAGTCCTCGACAATAGCGCGATGTCCCCGCTGTTCCTCGCTGCTGCCGAAGCACCCGAAGAGGCCATTGTGGACAGCCTTTTCACTGCCA
>JAUWSP010000033.1 GCA_030610025.1 Acidobacteriota bacterium
CCTCACCGGCCGCGAGGCGATCGCGGATAGCCAGCATCTCCTCTTCCGCCTGTTGCTCGGTGCGCGCGGTGCCGACCTGTAGCAGGATGTGCCGGGCTCGAACCTGCTCCTCCTGGGTGAATTCCTCCGGATTGGCTTCGTAATACTCGAAGAGTTCTTCGTCGGACAGCTCGATGGTGGCCCGCAAGGCGTCCTGGTCGAGGAGCAGATAGTCGACGACCCGTCGCTCGGGAATTCTGAAGGTCTCCTTGTTTTCTTCGAAGTAGGCCTCGATCTCGTCGGGCGAGGCGATCACCTCGCTGGCCAGGCTCGAGGAGGGCAGCTGAATGAAGCGGATCTTGGCCTGCTCGATCTGATCTTTGTAGGAGGCAAGGACGTCCTCGTCGGAGATGAAGAGGTTCGCCGACAGCACGTCGCGTACCATGTCGCCAAGCAACTGGGTGCGGATCATCTGCTCGAAGCTGTCCACGGTGTAGCCGCTGGAGCGCAGGATCTGTCGGTAACGCTCCTCCCCGACGAACCCACCGGCGGTGGCCTGGAAGGCTGGGAAGTCGAGAATTGCCTGCCGCAGCTCTTCGTCAGTGACTCGCAGGCCGATTCGATCCGCCTCCTGGAGCAGGATCTTGTCGGCCACCAGGCTGTTGATCACCTGCATGGGAAGTCCCATCTGCTGGGCCAGATCGCGGTTGAACTGGTCACCGTAGATCTGGCGGTAGGTATCCTCCGCCTGGCGATAGGAGCGCTCGAACTCGCCATAGGTCACATCGAGATCTCCGACAGTGGCAGCCGCCTCGGTCGGAATGGTGCTGCCTCTGGGTACCGTGGCGCCGAAATCCACGAACACGAAGAGCACGAAGACGATGATGACGAGCCATAGAACCCAGCTCAGATACTTCAGATTGTCGCGAAAGACTTTGAGCATAGAAATCCCCTTTTCTTCGCAGGTCGCGAAGAACTCCGAACTCTAGCAGGCGACTGGGGTCCGGGCAAGATTGTTACCGCACCCACAACCCTAGAAGCTAGAATGCCTTATGCTATATTCGCTCGTTCGACGCAAGAGTGTCGTCGCGACCGAAAATACGGCGGAAAGACCATGGCATTTGTCTCGTTTCTAAGATATTTCTCGAACGATCTGGCGATCGATCTGGGTACCGCGAACACCCTGGTGTACGCACGCAACAAGGGCATCGTCGTGCGGGAGCCCTCGGTCGTGGTGGTCAATAAGTTGACCAACCGCATCGAGGCCGTCGGCGGCGAAGCCAAGCAGATGCTTGGGCGGACTCCCGGCAACATTCAGTCCATTCGCCCGATGAAGGACGGGGTGATCGCCGACTTCGAGGTCACCGAGAGGATGCTGGAGTACTTCATCAAGAAGGCTCACGGCCGGAAGATGTACGTCCATCCCCGCATCGTCATCGGTGTGCCCTCGGAGATCACCCAGGTCGAAAAGCGAGCCGTCAGAGATTCGGCGACCCGGGCCGGAGCCTCGGAGGTCTTCCTCGTCGAGCAGGCGATGATGGCGGCTATCGGTGCGGGTCTTCCCATCACCGAACCGTCGGGCAACATGATTGTCGACGTCGGAGGTGGCACGACGGATGTGGCGGTCATCTCGCTGGCCGGCATCGTCTACAGTCGTTCGGTGCGCATTGCCGGCAACGAGATGGACGACGCCATCATTCAATACCTGAAACGCAAGTACAACCTGCTGATCGGAGAGCGATCGGCAGAGCAGCTCAAGATGGATCTGGGCTCCGCCTTTCCCCTGAAAGAGGAGATCAAAGTCGAGATCAAGGGGCGCGACCTGATCGAGGGCGTTCCCCGGAATCTCACCATCACCGATGCGGAGATCCGGGAGGCGCTGGCCGAGCCAGTAGTCACGATCGTCGAAGCGGTCCGCATGGCTTTGGAGCGGACTCCTCCCGAGCTCTCCGCTGACATCATGGACAAGGGTATCGTCCTCTCGGGTGGAGGCTCACTGCTGAGGGGCCTCGATCAGCGGCTCCGGAACGAAACGGGCCTACCGGTGGTACTGGCTGTAGATCCCCTCTCTTCTGTGGTACTGGGAACGGGGCGGGTCCTCGAGGACATCGACCTGCTGCGAAAGGTCTCTATCCGCTGAGTGAACGTCAGGCGCGCTGGCTATTGATAGTCCTGCTCGTCGGGCAGCTGATCCTGCTGACCGCCCAGATTCGCAACCCGGATGGCAAGAGCAGCTACCTCGAGGCGGGCATGGTCCGCCTGGTGGCCCCGGTCACAGTCTTCGTTGCCTGGGTGGGCGATAGCGTTTCCGGATTTACCGAGAACATGGCGCTTCGGCGCACTCTTCTGGCCGAGAATCTCCGCCTTCGAGAGGAGGTCGGCGAGCTCCGCGAGCAATCCATCCGAAACTTCAGTCTCGAGGAGGATCTGGACCACCTAGCTGTCGCCCTGAGCTACACCCGAGCCTTCGAAGCCGATCTCCAGGTGGCAGATCTGGTCTACGTCGACTACGCCTCGTGGTTGCAGACCGCGGTCTTGAGAACCGCTCCCGACACCGTGCAGGTCAACCAGCCGGTGGTTGCGGGCAAGGGCCTGGTGGGCCGAATCGTGCTGGTTACGGGACCCTACGCCAAGGTGCAGCTCATTACGGACCGGGCGGCGAGCATCGGTGTGATGATCGAGCGCACCCACAGGCAAGGCGTGATCAAGGGTGCCGGGCGCGGCAATCTCGAGCTCGACTACGTCTCGCTGCAGGCCGACGTGAGGGTGGGTGATGTGGTGATCACCGCCGGAATCGACGGGATCTACCCTCGGGGCATACCGGTGGGAACGATCGCGGCAGCCATCCCCGGCGACGAGTTGTTCTACGAGATCCGCGTGATCCCACGAGTCGACTTCGGACTGTTGGATCAGATCTACGTCCTCAAAGAGGAGACCATGCCAGAAGCCGTCAAGGAGGCGATGCCCGATGCGCAGCCTTAGATTCGCGCTGGCGCTGGCGGTGGCGACGCTACTGCATGTGGCAGGTGTGAGCCTCTTTCCACAGTTCTCCCTGGCGGTCGATTTCTTTCTGGTCATTGTCGTCTTCAATGCCATGGACGGCGACAGCGTGGCCGGCATGTTCGGAGGGATGGTCGCCGGAATGGTCACCGACGGCGTGACGGGGGGCTATTTCGGTCTTTTTGGAATTGCCAACACGCTCATCGGATACGGTACCGCAATTACGGCGCAGCGCCTGGTGATTCAGCGCCCCGCCAGTTCGCTTCTGGTCTTCGCGGTCGCCGCGGCGGCCCAGCAGTTGATCCTGCTCGGCATATCGCTGTTGTTTCTCACGGATGCTGATCTGCCGCAGTATTCTTGGATACTGGTGAAAGTCGGCACGACCGGACTGCTCGGAGGCGTGCTGTATCTGGCCAATCTGCGGCTGCGCTCGCGAGTCGAGATGTGGCGCCGGACGCGCAAGACCAGAATCCGTTTCGAAGGATGAGGAGCACTTGACGCCATGAGGCAAGTTCGTGAGCAAAAGGAGGACCTTCTACAGCGGCTGCCGAGGTTGCAGCTGGCGCTCTTCGGCTTCCTCCTCTTGATCGCCGCCCGCTTCTGGTTCGTGCAGGTGGTATCGGGCGACTACTACCTGGAACTGGCCGAGAACAACAGGGTACGGGAGCTGCGCCTGAAGGCAGCCCGCGGCCTGATCTACGAGCGGCAGGGCCGGTTGGTGGCGGAAAATGTTCCTTCCTACAATTTGCTGCTCGATCCCTCTCGCAGCCAGGATCTGGAGAAGGCCTTGACCTTTGCCGAGCGGAGCCTGAACCAGCCGGCGATCGAGCTTCGGGAGGCTCTCGATGAAGGTGGTGGAGCTGGCTCCTTCCGTCCGATCCTGATCGCCGAGGCCCTGTCGCTCTCCGAGGTGGCAGCGATCGAGGCGCTGTCTCTCGAGTTTCCGGAGTTCGCGATCGAGGTGGGTCATCTGCGCCTCTATCGGAACGGGCCGATTACCGCCCACACACTCGGCTACCTTGGCGAGGTCAACCCGCGGGATCTGGCGAGTAGGGAGAGCCCCTTCAAGCCCGGCGATCTGATCGGCCGTAAGGGAGTCGAGTTGGCCTTCGACGACACGCTGCGTGGTGTCGACGGCCAGCGAGCGGTCATCGTGGACTCCCGGGGTCGATTCAAGGAGGAATACGGCAGAGATCCGGCGAAGTCGGGTAACAACCTGAATCTCGGCTTGGACCTGGACCTGCAACAGGAGGCGACCCGATACTTCGAGGGCAGGGCCGGGGCGGTCGTGGCGCTCGACCCGGCGACAGGAGAGATCCGGGCGATGGTCTCGGCCCCGTCGTACAACCCCAATATCTTCTCCCGACGATTGGATCGGGACGCCTGGCGCAACCTGATCGAAGCGCCCGAGGATCCGCTGCAGAACCGCGTCATCCAGAACACCTACTCACCCGGCTCGGTGTTCAAGATCGTGATGGCCGCAGCCGGCCTCAGCGAGGGCGTCATAGACGAGGAGGAGACGGTCTGGTGTGGTGGCTCGACGAGGATTTACAACCGTCGCTGGCGGTGCTGGAAGAGAGGTGGTCACGGCCACGTCGCCTTGCATCGAGCCATCAAGGAGTCGTGCGACGTCTACTTCTACCACCTGGGCAAGAAGCTCGGTATCGAGCGCATCGCCAAGTACTCCCGACAACTGGGCCTCGGCCGCCCGACCGGCATCGACCTGCTGGGTGAACGGGAGGGGCTGGTGCCCGATCCGGACTGGAGTGCCCGACGGCGGGGCACACCCTGGTATCCGGGCGAGACCATCTCAGTGGCCATCGGACAGGGGCCGATCCTGGTGACACCTCTGCAAATCGCCACGCTCATGGCGGCGGTCGCCACCAACGGCTATCAGGCGAGACCCCACGTCGCCGAGTCTTCATCTGTCGAGAAAGAACAGCTGGCGGTAGAGCCCTGGGTCTTCGAGCGTATCGGGGCGGCCCTGTGGTCGGTGGTCAACGACCAGCGGGGCACGGGCTCGGCGGCCAGGGTGCCGGGAATCGAGGTGGCGGGAAAGACCGGCACGGTCCAGGTGGTGGCGCAAGAGACCTGGATCAAGAGCGAAGACCTACCCTACGAGCAAAGGGATCACGGATGGTTCGCTTCCTATGCGACCGCCGGAGACAAACAGTTGGTGGTGGTCGTATTGGTGGAGCACGGTGGGCACGGCTCCACGGCGGCGGCACCGCTGGCGAAACGGCTCTATGAGATCTACTTCCGGGACTATCTCGACAACGGCCAGTCTTCCTGACGAGCGGCCGTTTCTGAGGCAACTGGCCACCGTCCGGTGGGCCCTGTTGATCTCGGCTCTGCTGATCTCGCTGATTGGCCTGATTACGGTTCACAGCGCCAGCTCCGAGCTGTCGATCGACTACCTGCCGCGCCAGGCCCTCTGGCTGGGCCTGGGCCTACTGGTCTTCGTCGTGGCCTTCAGCCTCGACTATCAGTCCCTGACGAAGTTCTCCCTGCCCATCTATACGGTCGCGATGGTGATGCTTCTGCTGGTCCTCCTGGTGGGCAAGGAGGCGGGCGGGGCTCGCAGTTGGTTGGGTGTCGGTGCCTACCGTCTGCAGCCCTCGGAGTTCGCCAAGATCGCCACCGCCCTGTTGTTGGCTCGCTATCTAGCCGGCATCAATCGACGATTCCTGAGCTTCGGGCAGATCATGGCAGCCTCGTCTATCGTCGCCCTGCCCATGGTGCTCGTGGCTCTCGAGTCGGACCTCGGCGGAGCGGCGATGTTCGTACCCATGTTGGCCGGCATGTTGGTGGTGGCGGGTGTGCCATGGAGGTACTTCGCTGTCGGTGCCGGCGTAGCGCTCGTACTGGCGGCGGTCGGATGGAATCTGGTGATGCTGGACTACCAGAAGGACCGGGTCCGGAGCTTCATGTCGCCAGGCAGTGACCCTCAGGGCACCGGTTATCAACTGCGTCAAAGCAAGATCGCGGTCGGTTCGGGCCAACTCACCGGCCGTGGCTATCAGCAGGGCACCCAGAGCCAATTACGGTTCCTTCCCGCGCGCCACACCGACTTCATCTTCGCGGTCCTGGCTGAAGAGTGGGGATTTATCGGAGTGGCCATGGTGTTGATCCTCTACGGCCTCTACATCGGCAATGGGACCAAGGTGGCACTGCGTGCCCGTGACCGCTCGGGGATACTGTTGATCGTGGGACTCTTGTCGGGGTTCGCATTCCACGTCCTCTACAACACGGCCATGGTGGTCGGCCTGGTACCGATTACCGGCATACCCCTGCCGTTTCTGTCCTACGGCGGCTCCTTCACCCTGGCTAACTTCATCGCCACGGGCCTGATCCTGGGAGTAGACTTCAGGCGACATGTGAATCGATAGAAGGCAGACGCGTGAGCCATCAACTGCTGATCGAAAGTGATGCCCACCAGAGCCGGATCGCGGTTCTGGAGGACGGGCGTTTGATGGAGGTCCGCATCGAACGGCGACGGGACGAGAGGTTGGTGGGAGCGGTCTTCAAGGGTCGAGTGACCCGTGTTCTGCCCGGGATCGAGGCTGCCTTCGTGGACATCGGCCTGGAGAGAGACGCCTTTCTCTACGCGGGCGACATCCAGGACAAACTGCAGGGCGTCGAAGAGGCCGAGCTCGAGGAGGAAGTCGAGGCAGGAGTCCTGGATCGGCCCATCAATGAGTTGATCGCCGAAGGCCAGGAGGTTCTGGTGCAGGTGGCCAAGGAGCCGCTGCCCAACAAAGGGGCGCGGATCACCACCTTCATCACGCTGCCGGGTCGCTACCTGGTACTGCTGCCAGCCAGCCAGGACCTCGGTATCTCACGGCGCATCGTGGACAGCGAAGAGCGGCAGCGCCTCGAAGACCTACTGGCTGAGATCCGTCCCCCAGAACAGGGGCTCATCGTCCGTACGGTCGCGGAGGGCTCCGAGGCCAGCACTCTCGAAGTGGACCTCGAGCGCCTCGCCCGGCTCTGGAGCGAGATCGACCAACGCTCTCAGCAGGTCACGGCCCCGGCGCTTCTTCACCGTGACCTGGAGCTACCCATGAGGGTGGTGCGGGACTTCCTCGATGACAGGTTCGAGATCCTGTGGCTCAGCGGTGCCGAGATCTACGAGCAGGTGGTGGACTATCTGAGGCAGGTAGCTCCCGACCTCGTCGGCCGCGTCCAGTTGCACATTCCCGAGGGCACACTGTTCGAGCGGTTCGGAGTGGAATCAGAGCTGGAGAGAGCTCTGGGCAACAGGGTGTGGCTTCCATCGGGAGGCTATCTCGTGGTCAGCCCCACGGAGGCCCTGGTGGCCATCGATGTCAACACGGGCCGCTACGTGGGCACAGTGGATCTGGAAGAGACAGCGCTCAAGACCAACCTGGAGGCCACCCGGGAGATCGCTCGGCAGCTTCGACTGCGGGATCTGGGCGGAATCGTGGTCGCCGATTTCATCGACATGGAGGACCCCGACCATCAGGCTCAGGTCATGGCGGCGCTCGAGGCCGAGCTGGCCAACGACCGGGCGAGAATCCGCATCGGGGGTCTTTCCGCCTTCGGACTGGTTCAGATCACCCGCAAGCGAAGCCGCAGCGATCTGGTGAGCCAGCTGACCCGCCCCTGCCCTACATGCCTCGGTCTCGGACGGGTGAAAAGCGAGATCACGGTGCTACTCGAGCTCCGCCGGAAGGTCCTGGAGAGAATCGCCGAGCTGGGTGGCCGTCCGCTGAAGCTCCGAGTCAGACCCGAGGTTTCGGCCTCGCTCGAAGGCGAGCAGCGCGCCATTCTCGTGGAGCTGGAGGAGCGCCTCGGAACGCGTATACGTGTCGAAGCCGACACCGGCCTACGAGCCGAGGAGTACGAGATCCTTGGCGGGTAGCGAGGCCACCGGCCAGGAGAGGAGCTTCGAAGGCTTCTCGTTCGAGGACGTGCATGGGGAGGTCGCGGCAACCCACCGGCCCATCGACCTATCCACGGCCATCGAGAAGCTCATCGACCCCGGTCGAGGTGGCGACACACTGCACTGGGGGAGGAACTACCTCTACGCCTCCGAGCTGGAGACGGAAGCAGGGCCGCTCCCTGTAGTCGTCAAGCAGTTCCGAAACCAGGGGTTTCGCGCCCGGCTGTCCCGGCATCTCAAAGGCAGCAAGGCGACGAGGTCGTGGCGGGCGGCGCAAGCCGTCATCGATGCGGGGGTGGCCACACCGGCGCCGATCCTATTGATCGAGTCGGAGGCCGTGGATGGGCCGTCCTTCTTCGTCAGTGAGAAGGTCCCGGACTTTATCGAGGCGAGGTATTTCTTCCGAGCCCTGCAGGAGGGAATCGAGCGACAGGCCTTTCCACAGATCGAGGCCGAGATGCTGGTCGGCGGCGTCGGCCAGATGTTGCGCCGTCTGCATGATGCCGGCATCTGGCATCGGGATGTCTCGGTTGGCAATCTTCTGATCGTGCCGGGAGGCAAGGCGTCGGATCCACCGACCGTCTATCTGATCGACCTGAATCGAGCCCAGCTCGATCGGCCGCTGACGGTTGGCCGTCGGACTCGGGACTTGTGCCGACTGCGGATCTTCGATCCCCACCTGCAGGAGGTGCTGCTGCGCTCCTATTGGGGCCAAGGGGATGCCGATTCACCCTGGAAGAGGTGGCTATATCGACTCTCCTTTCATGGCTTCCTGGTCAAGAACTGGATCAAAGACGCCGTGCGCAGCCCCTTCCGGTCGCTCGGGTCGCTGTTCGTCTCCAGAGGGCACCATGCACACATCCCACCCCCACCAGAGGGTGCTTCGAGTCGGGACCTGGTGGTCTGGGATCACCTCTCCGACCAACCCCATCAGCATGCGGGCCGCTGGCAGCGCCTGGGTGTGAGGCTGGGGGATGCCGGGTATCACGCCCGCGAGTATGGCGCCGCGGTGGCAGCACTGCCCCGGGCGCGCCGCCGCTACCGAGAGCTGAAAGAGGGGCTCTACCGGGAACCGATACGTTGGGATGGCCTCGGAGTCGGAATGAGACCGATGAACGAGTACTCCGAGGCGGCACTCGTGGCCCTCGAGGCGCTCGGGGTGGAGCGGGTGCTTCTGCGGCTACACCCCTGGCAGGAGGATCACGACGCCGAGGAGCGCCTGGCTCGCGAACTGCACGGGCGGGGTATCGATCTCAGCTTCGCTCTGCCCCAGAATCGGGACCTGGTCCGGGATCGAAGTCGATGGCAGGCTGCAGTGAGTCAGTTGGCCGAACGCTTCACCCCCTTCGGCCGGGACTTCCAGATCGGCCAGGCGATCAATCGCAGCAAGTGGGGGGTTTGGAATTACGCCGAGTACCTCGAACTGGTGGCCGATGCCAGCCGGATCCTGCGACAGCATGAAGGCGTGAGGATTCTGGGCCCGGCGGTGATCGACTACGAGTTTCATCGTTTGGCCGGAGTGCTCAACATCCCCTGGGAGGGTGTGTACTTCGACATCGTCTCGAGCTTGTTGTACGTGGATCGCCGCGGGGCTCCGGAGAATCGACAACTGGGCTTCGACACCGTGGACAAGGCGGTACAGCTCAGGGCTCTCGCCGACACCGGCAGCAGTTGCAGTGGGCGAGCGTGGGTCACCGAGTTCAATTGGCCGCTGTGGGAGGGCCCCCACTCTCCGGCCGGTCGCGACGTGTCGGTCGATGAAGAGACGCAGGCCAACCATCTGGTGCGCTACTGCCTGCTGGTTCTGGGAACCGGGTTGGTGGAGAGGGTTTACTGGTGGCAACTCGTCGCCAAAGGGTATGGCCTGACGTTCCTCGACACCGAAGGCTCGTTCCGGATGCGCCTCTCGTTCCATGCCCTGGCAACGCTGCAGGAGCAAGTGGCAGGCAGCAGCTTCCTCGGTCCGCTGAAGGCCGAGCCGCCCATCCGGCTCTATCGTTTCCAGACCGAGGCCGGAGAAGAGGTGGTCGTGGGCTGGAGCACAGCCGGTACCGTCAACGCCACTCTGCCTCGTCCCGTCTCGAGGGTCGTTGGCCGCGACGGGGAGCAACTGGAATCGACTGCCGGTCCGAACATTCAAGTCGGTCCAGCGCCCTGCTACTTCTGGCTCGAGCGTTGATGTCCTGGGCTTGGGTCCTGAACAGACGACCCTCTTCTTGTGGAGGTCCGTCTGGGTGGTCCGCTGGGGGACGGCGCCCTTGTCGGCCTCTGCTACATCTACCCAATCTGGTCGGTGATCGGAGGTCCCCGGATGGCCTACCTCCACATCCGCTGCAAGAACTCCCTGGAGGTCCCGACGCCGAGCCCTGGATGGGTATCCGGGAACATGGGATCGACCAAGGGCTCTCCTGAGTCTGCGGCCTCACCCGACCATGCCCCTCCGACTCAGGAGACCCCTTGGCCGATCTGGCACCGTCGGTTCCGAGAGGTTCGTCCGGGTGGTTCGACAGGGGGTGCCGAGTCGAGCGCAGCGCCAGGACCTCCTGTTCTCTACGGACAGACCTCTGCGTTGCTGGGCACCTGGCCGGTCAGGACCAGGAAGTTGCCGAAGGGTCCCATGTTGTTCATGGCCTCGCCCTTCGGACCCTTGAACTTCAGACGGCCGAACATCATCGCCTTCATCGGTCCGTACTTGTCCGCTCCCATCTCCTGCCAACGCTGGGTGTCGGCAAACATCAGGTAGTCGGCCTTCGGGCTCAACTCTTCGACCTTGACGGCTCCACCGTAGACACACTGCGTCGATCCGTCCCGCTCTTCGATGCGCAACTCGACTCGGGGGCTGTCTTCACAGTCCCGACGATAGATCTGCATGATCTTGAAGCCGCGATCGAGGTCGTTCTGCATCCACTTGCCGAGCTCGCCGGTAAGCCTTTCGTCCTCGTTCCAGGCCTCGCAAGCCAGTTCGGCCCAGTCGGCGGACATGAAGACGATCTCTTCGCCAGTGGCGGGAGAGACGAGGATCGGCACCAGGAGCACCCCCAGGCCGAGGGCGATAGCACCTGTAGTGATGAGCTTCTTCATGGTTGCTGCCTCCTTGATTTTCTGGGTGTCGTCGATAGCGCTCCCGGCTCGATGGACACCTGCAGGATTTCACCTCTGGCGAGCCGAAGGCAGCGCACATTGTGGAAGAGGCTTCAAGAATCCGCCACACTCTTTCGGGTGGTGCTGCCTGCATGGCCCCGAAAGTCACTGCCACTACCCTTTGGGATGGGTCGTTTCAATACCGCCGGCGCAGCTTCAGGGCTCCGGGCTCGCGGGAGACGCCGAACATCTCGGCCAGCGGCACGGCGTAGGGGCTATCCGTTGCGGGCGCGCCATTGATCGACTCGATGGCAACGCCGTGCATGGGGTCGAACTGGCGGGTCAGCAGCACTTTCAAGAAGCCGAGGTAGTCCCGCAGGAAGGGGTGGTCGGGCTCGACCTCGATCTCGAGATCTCGGCCCTGTCGCCGAGCCACCACCACCAACTCGGTGCCGTGGTAGACGAGATATGTCCCTACCCGCCTGGGTGGTACCCGCCCCTTGAGCTCTTCGAGCGCCAAGCCGCAAGGAGAGGCCGGGTCCAGCGCTCCCATCCAGAAGATCCTATCGGTCGGCAGCCCTTCCCGGAGGTGGCGATAGGCCGCGGGTGCGATGAACTGGAGACCGTCGATACCTCGGAAGAAGTGACCTGCCAGGACTTCGCCCGAGAGCTCCATGATGCGAAGGGTTCGAAAAAGGTTGGACCAACGCAGTGCCGGAAGCTCACGGGCCAGCAGCTCCCTGAAGAGGATTCCGTAGCGCTGCAGCAGTTGGCGGACCCTCTCCCTGTTGAGCTCCTCGACCTCCAGGGCGTCGCGCTC
>JAUWSP010000307.1 GCA_030610025.1 Acidobacteriota bacterium
CCGAGAACAGGGAGATATTGCCGTACAACAAGTTCAGGAGCTGGGAGAAATTTCCACCTGCGAGATCCGAGGAGTAGCTGATTCTCGCCAGCCACGTGCTTGCCTCGCCCGGCTCGAGGCGCTCCAATCGACCCACGACGTCGCTCACCAATTCCTCGGAGACGACCTCTGGGGGGAGCTCTACCGTCTGTTCGAAAGCAATGGCCCTCGCTTTCGCCTCTGGAGATTCTCCCGACGATAAGCTCAGCGCATAGGTGGCTCGGATTCGCCCACCTGCCGGGTCGGTCGGGGTTCGATTCTGGGCTCCGGAGCTCATGGTTTCATGCCTTGCAAGCAGCCTGTGATCCTACCCCCACCCCGGCCGGCACAGGTCCGGCCGCTTCAATCTGCCTCCGGCACAGGTCCGGCCGCTTCAAACTGTGGCCGGCTCGGGTCTCGGCGCCGCTTTCCGAGCTTTTCGCTCTCGGAGCTGCAGCAGGAAGTCGTAGAGCACCGGCAGCACGACCAGGGTCAGGAAGGTGGCGAATGCGAGGCCGAAGATCACCGCGACTCCCATCCCCATCCACCACTGAGAGCTCTCTCCTCCACTCGAGAAATGCAGCTCGGTGAAGTCGAATTCGAAACCGGTGGACAGCGGAATCAGTCCCAGGATGGTGGTGATCGCGGTCAACAGCACAGGGCGCAAACGGCGCAATCCGGTCGTCATGATCAGCTCACGCCGTGGCAGGCCTTTGGCCCCCAACTGCTCCCCATAATCGAGCAGCACGATCGCATTGTTGACCACGATCCCGGCCAGGGAAATCACGCCCAGTCCGGTCATGATGATTCCGAAAGGTAGCCCGGTAATCAGGAGCCCCAACAACACTCCGATCATGGACATGATGACCGTCGTGATGACGATGACAGGTAGAGCCAGCGAATCGAATTTCGCCACCATGAGCCCCAGCACCATGAGCACGCCATAGAAGAAGGCAGAAGAGAGGAACTCTTTGGCCTCATCCTCGTCTTCGCTTTGACCTCCGAAGCTCATGGAATAGCCAACCGGAAGCAGATCGGGCGTGGCCTCGATCCGGCGGGCCGCCTCGGACCGGACGGGCTCGGCCAGGGTCGGGGTCGTCACTTTGCCACTCACCGTCACGACCCGTTTGTGATCTTTGTGTCGGATGCTGGTCAGCGATGCGGTCTGCTCGACCCGGGCTATCGCAGAAATGGGGACCTGTTTGCCGTCTTCCGTCGCTACGGTAAGTCGAGCAATGTCGTCCAGTGAGCGCCGGAACTGTTCCGGCAGGCGCACCGTGATGTCGATGTCGTCATCTCCGTCGCGGTAGGTGGAAGCTTCCGTACCGTTGACGGCCGTGCGAATCATCGACGCAATCTTGGCGGTGGTGAGCCCCAACCTCGATGCCTGGGTTCGGTCGAGGCGCACGACGAGCTCGGGCCGGGCCAGATCGAAATCGTCGTCCAGCGACACCAAACCCGGAATGTCCTCGATCTCCTGGCGAATCCGTTGCGAGATCACACCCAGGGTCTCGAAGTCCTCACCCGTCAGCTCGATGGAAACCGGATCGCCTACCGGCGGCCCCTCTGAGGGTCTGTCGACACTGATGACCGCACCGGGGATCCCCTTGACCAGCTGCCGCGCCTGATCGAGGGTCTGAAACGAGTTCTGGCTTCGATCGCCGCGATCCAACATATCCAACATGATGCGCCCGGAGGTACCGCTGCCCGAACCTCCAGTGAAAAACTCGCTTTGAGCTCCGGCCCCGGTCCCTGCTGCCATCACCCGAACGTCGGGTAGACCGGCCAGGCGGCGCTCCAACTCACGAACCACCGCATCGGTCTCCTCGATCCGGGTTCCAGGGGGCATCTCGACGTCCACAATGATTTGCGTCGGCTCCGTCTCGGGAAAGAACTCCACACCGTGATTGAACTTCCCAAAGAGAAATAGGACTCCGATGAAGGCTGCGACGGTGCCGAGGACCACGACCAGCCGGTGGTCGAGGGCCCAGGTCAGGGTTCCCTTGTACGTCTTGACAACGAAACCACCAATCAACCCCTGCAAGCCGTTTCCGGCCTCGGCCTCGTCTGGGTCCACCCTCTGGTCTTTCTTCTTGACCTTCATGAAGGTGGCAGCCAGCGTTGGATTGACGGTGAAGGCCACGAGGAGTGAGGCCGCCAGCGCCAAGCTGACGGTGAAGGGCAGAAACCACATGAAGTCGCCCACGATGTCGGGCCAGAAGAAGAGAGGCGAGAAGGCTGCTAGCGTGGTCAGCGTCGAGAAGAAAATCGCCGATCCGACCTCCTTGGTGGCGATCGATGCCGCCTCCATTCGCCCTTTACCCTCCTGCATGTGGCGATAGATGTTCTCGATCACGACGATGGCGTTGTCGACCAGCATACCCACCGCCAGGATGAGCGCGAACAACACCACCATGTTGAGCGTCTCGCCCAACAGCTGCACAGCAAGAAAGGTGATGAGCATCGAAAACGGAATCGCCAGACCCACGAACAGCGCGTTCCGAAAGTTGAGGGCGAACATCAGCACAATGACGACAAGGACGAGGCCCGAGAGAATGTTGTTCTCCAGATCCTTGACCATCCGCCGGATGTCTTTGCTCTGGTCGCCGAGGATCGTCGCTTCCACGCCGGCCGGCCATTGGGCCTCGTGACTGGCGACCTGCTCTTTGACGGCATCGGCGACTTCTATGACGTTGGCGCCGGTACGCTTCGATACCGCGAGAGCCACCGACTCCCTGCCGTTGATCCGAGCGTAGGAGTCCCTGTCCTTGAACCCGAAGGAGACCGTTGCCACATCCTTGACGAAGATGGGCTGGCCACCCCTGGCGACGATCACGAAGTCACCGACCTTCAGCGGATCGTCCACTTCTCCAGGCACCCGGACTGCGAAAGTCTGCGACCCGAGATCCATGTCACCACCTGGGATGGAGACGTTCTCGTCCGCGATGGCATCGACCACGTCTGATAAAGCCAACCCGTATTGCCTCAATTTCTCCGGATTCACGTCGACCTTGACCTCACGCTCCAGGCCGCCCACCAGGTCGACTTTCAAGACACCCCGAATGCCCTCCACCTCGTCCTGCAGATCTTCGGCCAGATCCTTGAGGACCACGGGCCCCACGTCGCCGGACAAGTTGACCTGAATGATGGGGATATCCGAAAAGCTGATCTCCTGCAGAATCGGCTCTTCCGCGTCAGTGGGTAGGTCCGGTTTGGCCAGATCCACACGATCGCGGACCTTCTGCAGCGCCATGTCGATATCCGTACCCGAGATGTACTCCACCGTGATGACCGACGCACTCTCCTGCGAGGTCGAAGTGATCTCCTTGATGCCCTCGAGGCCTTTGAGCTCGCGCTCCAACTGATCGGTCACCTGCTTCTCGACGTCCGCAGGCGCGGCTCCTGGGTAGATCGTGTAAACGATGATCACGGGTATCTCGATGTCCGGGAAGGACTCCCTGGGCAGAGAGCGATAGGCGGTCAGGCCGGCAAAGATCACCGCCGCCATCAGGAAGAAGACCGTCACGCGGTTCTTCAGGGAAAGCTCGGTCAAACGCACTTGTCAGCCCTCCTCCGCCTCGATCACCTTCTGTCCGTCGGCCACCTGCTGCTGGCCGCTGACGACGACGTGGTCACCAGGCTCCAGGCCGCTCGCGATCACCACCCGCTCGCCGAGCGTCGGGCCCAGCTCGATGGTCCGCCTCTGCGCCACACCGTCAGTGACCACGTATAGGATCTTCTCGCTCTCATAGTCCACCACCGATGCCAACGGCACGAGCAAAGCCCCGGGAAGGACTCTTCGCGGCACCTCGAGCCGCCCGAAGAGGCCCGGACGAAGCCTGCCCTCAGCGTTGTCGATCTCGGCTTCTACGACCAGGGTGCGCGTGTCGGAGTCCAGCTCCGCACCGAGTCGAACCACCGTCCCGTGCCACTCTTCTCCGGGGAAAACATCGACACGGACCGTCACCGGCGCCCCGATGCTCAAGTAGGGAACATCGGAGGCCGACGCCGCCGCACGCACCTTCAAGCGATTCACCGCCACGAGCTCCAACAGAGGAAGACCCGGCGAGGCATAGTCTCCGACCTCGACCCTTTTCGCGGCCACGCTGCCAGCCCAAGGCGCTTTGAGCTCCGATTTGGCCAGTGCCAGCTGGGCCGATTTCAGGCGTGCCTCGGCCACATCCCGACCAGCCACGGCATCGATGTGCTGCTCCTTGGTGATGGAGCGCTTCTCATAGAGTCGCTCGGCCCGCTCGAATCGATCCACTGCCTGCACGTGCAGCGCTTCGGCCTCGGCGATCTGCTGGCGCAATGCCCGGGTGTCGATCTTCGCCAGAATCTGGTTCTTCCGGACCCGATCCCCTACATCCACGTTCAGCTGCTCCACCCTTCCGGGCACTTCCGCTGCCAGGGTAGCCCGCCGCAAGG
>JAUWSP010000171.1 GCA_030610025.1 Acidobacteriota bacterium
ACCAGATTGCCCACGTTCTCGATGAACAGCAGATCCGTCTCGCGCCAGGGCAGGTCGTGAAGGCCCTCGTGGACGAGCTTGGCATCCAGATGACAGGCCGAGCCCGTGGTGATGGACCGCGAAGGGATGCCGGCCGCCTCGAGTCGATTGGCGTCGTTGTCGGTAGCCAGGTCACCGCTCATCGCACTGAGGCGGCGCTTGCCCGCCAAGGCCTTGGCAGTGGCTTCCAAGACGGCAGTCTTGCCGGAGCCGGGCGAGCCCATCAGATTGACCGCTAGGACTTGCTGCTCGGTGAAGTGCTCGCGATTGTGGCGCGCACCCCGCTCGTTTTCCGACAGTATGGCCTCGTGGACTTCCACCGGAACGAGATCGGAATCGCCACAGCCACAGGTTTCACACATCGGGAACCTCCATTTCCACCCGTTCCAGGATTATCTCATCCCCTTCGGCCAGGTGGGCCGGTATGTCACAGACAGAGCAGCGCAGGATCGCTCCCTTGGGGATCGTGCTCTTGCAAGAGGAGCAGGCCCAGCGGGCCTCGACGGTCACGATCTCCAGCTCGGCCTTTTCGCAGAGGGTGCGCTCACGAGCCAACTCGTAGGCCGATTCGAGGAGGTCCTTCTCCACCCCAGAAAGCTCGCCGATCTGCACCTTGATGCGATGCACGGCCGAAGCGCCGTGCGCTCGCGCTTCGGCTTCGACACGGTCTAGTAGGGCGCTCACTATGGAGTACTCGTGCATGGTTCATCACAGTCGAGGCCGATCTCGGCGGCATTGTCTCACAGACCACGCGCCACCGAACCTACCCAATAGGACAGTGGGAAAGGCTACCCGCAGGCGACCGATTGACTACCCCCTCGGGTATTTGTCGGGGGCTATGGAAGATGTCACAAATAGGCCACAGCTTGGAAGCGGCACGAGCAAGGCCCGTAACCACTAAACGCGGAGGTGGATATGTTACTGCCAAGAGTCGTGAAAGGAGTATCCAGCAATGAGTTGCTGGAACGAGGCGTGGACCGCCGAGACTTCTTGAAGATCTGCAGTATCGCGGCCGCAGCCGTCGGATTGCCGGCAGGGGCCGGTGTGAAGATGGCGGAGGCGGCCATGGCAGGTCAGAAGCCCTCGGTGATCTGGCTCTCGTTCCAGGAATGTACCGGCTGCACCGAGTCCTTGTTGCGCACGCGCTTCCCAGGACTCGCGGAGCTGATCCTGGATCTGATCTCGCTGGATTACCACGAGACGCTGATGGTGCCCTCGGGTCACCTGGCCGAGAAGAGCCGGATGGAAGCCATGGAGGCGCACAAGGGGAAGTTCATTCTGGTGGTCGAAGGGTCGATCCCGGAGAAAGACGGCGGCATCTACTGCATGATTGGAGGCCGCACGGCCATCGACATCCTCAAAGAGACCGCCGAGATGGCCGGTGCCATCGTCGCCATCGGCTCGTGCTCTTCCTGGGGAGGCATCCCGTCGGCCGAGCCGAATCCGACCGGCGCCACGGGAGCACCGATGATCCTCGAGGGCAAGACCGTCGTGACCATCCCCGGTTGCCCGGCCAACCCCTACAACTTCCTCGGCACGGTTCTACAGTACGCCACCTTCGGCACGCTTCCGGAGCTCGATGAGCTGGCGCGGCCCAAGTGGGCTTATGGCCGCACCATCCACGAGCACTGCCCACGTCGGGCCCATTTCGACGCCGGGCGGTTCGTAGAGCAATTCGGCGATGAGAACCATCGCCTGGGCTACTGCCTATACAAGATGGGGTGCAAGGGCCCCGTGACCCACGCCAACTGTTCGGTACAGGCCTTTGGAGAAGTCGTAGACGCCTGGCCCATCGGGTTGGGACATCCCTGCGTCGGCTGCACGGAGCAGAAGGTGCTCTGGCGGACGGCGATTCACGAGACGGTGGACATCGAACGTCCGACCAACCCCGACACCTACCCGCCGATCGGTGCCCCACAGGGCAAGGTCGGAGCGGTGGCAACCGGCGTCGCCGGTCTCGTGGCGGGAGGCCTGCTGGGTGCCGGCTACGCCGCCTCGAAGAAGCTCGGTGACGAAACGGAAGAGGAGGAAAGCTAGCCATGGCATTCGATCGACGCTCACTGCTCAAAGGCATGGCCACGGCCAGTGCCGCAGCGGTGGCGAGCGCGTCGCCTGTCAAGGCTGCCCGCGAGCGGAAAGTCGTACCGGAAGACGCCCGCGGCATGCTCTACGACACCACCCTGTGCATCGGGTGCAAGGCCTGTGTGAGGGCCTGCAAAGAGGCCAACGATCTGCCGGCCGACACCCGCACTCCAGGGATGGAGATCTTCGACGCTCCCACCGATCTGAACGATTACACCAAGAACATCATCAAGCTCTACAGTGAAGGCGACCGTCGCTCCTACGTCAAGCGCCAATGCATGCAGTGTGTCGACCCGGCGTGTGTAGGGGCTTGCATGATCGGTGCTTTCAGGAAAGAGAAATTCGGCATCATCACCTGGGACAGGGACCGCTGCATCGGCTGCCGTTATTGCCAGATGGCCTGCCCCTTCGGTATTCCGAAGTTCGAGTGGTCCAGCCTCAACCCCGACATCGTCAAATGCGAGTACTGCAGACAGCGAGAAGGGGACAAACAGTGGGAGCCCGCATGCTGCGAGGTCTGCCCACGCGAGGCGGTCATCGCCGGCACCTATGAGGAGCTGCTGGCGGAGGCCAAGCGGCGTCTGGCCGAGCATCCCGATCGCTACGAACCGAAGATCTACGGCGAGAAGGATCTGGGCGGCACGCAGGTTCTCTACCTGTCGCATGTGCCGTTCGAGAAGCTGGGCTTCAAGTTCGATAGCGAGGAGCCGGTGCCCGAGATGCAGCAGACCATCCAGCACGGCATCTATCAGGGTTTCATCGCACCAGCGGCGCTCTACGCCGGGCTGGGCGTCGTGTTGTGGAGAAATCGGCGCAAAGGTGGCGCCGAGGAAGAGGAAGGTGAGGCATGAGCGACCGCGCTGAAGCAGTTGGTGGTCCGATTCTCACCAAGGCGACCCGGTGGATCCTGTGGCTCGGAATCATCGGTGCCATCCTGATCCTCTGGCGCTTCGCTGTCGGCCTCGGCAGGTCGACGGGACTCAACGACGGTTATGCGTGGGGTCTCTGGATCTCTTTCGACGTCGTCACCGGCACCGCCCTGGGTTGCGGTGGCTTCGCCATGGCACTTTTGGTCTACATCTTCAACAAAGGCAAGTACCATCCGCTGGTTCGCCCGGCGATCCTGACCAGTGCCCTCGGCTACACCATGGCGGGCCTGGCCATCGCCATCGATGTGGGCCGGCCGTGGCACGTCTGGCGCATCCCGCTGGGTGGCTTCCCCGACATGGGCAAGTACAACTGGAACTCGGCTCTGCTCGAGGTGGCGCTCTGCGTGATGGCCTACATCGTCGTTCTCTGGATCGAGCTGTCGCCGGCCTTCTTCGAGAAGTGGAAGGACAGTCCGAAGGAGGGGCTGGCCAACTTCTCGCGCAAGGCCTACGGCATCGTCAATAAGTTGCTGATCTGGATTATCGCGTTGGGCGTGCTGCTGCCAACCATGCACCAGTCGTCCCTGGGCAGCTTGATGCTGTTGTCGGGCCCACGGCTGCATGGCCTTTGGAACTCGCCGCTGGTGCCGCTGTTGTTCCTGATCTCCTGCATCGTCATGGGCTACGCCGTCGTGGTTATGGAATCGGCGCTTGCGAGTCGCTTCTTCAAGCGACCGTCCCACACTTCGATGCTGGCGGGCATTGGTAAGGTAGCCGCCTACATAGTCTGGGGCTATCTGGCGCTGCGCCTGGTGGATCTCGTGCTGCGAGGCCGCCTGGGCCTGATGTTCCAGTTCAACGTCTACTCCCTGATGTTCTGGATCGAGATCATCTGCTTCACGGTACCTGCCGTGATGCTGATGAACGCCAAGAAACGCCTGGATCTCGGCCACCTCTTTCGCGCTGCCATGATGCTGGTCGTCGCCGGAACGTTGTACCGGTTCGACACGTACCTGGTGGCCTTCATGCCGGGAGAGAACTTCTCATACTTCCCGACCGTGCCGGAGATGTTCGTCACGATCGGAATCGTCGCAATCGAAATCATGCTGTATGTGGCGTTGGTCACGGTGTTTCCGATCCTGGCCGGCAGACCCACCACAGCGGAAGCCCACTAGGAGGACATTGGAATGAGTAGACGGATCACTGTCGACCCGATCACTCGCATCGAGGGCCACCTGCGCATCGACGTGGAAGTCGATGGCGGCAAGGTGCAGAATTCCTGGTCCTCGGGTCAGATGTGGCGGGGGATCGAAGTCATTCTCCAGGGCCGCGACCCGCGGGACGCCTGGCTATTCACGCAGCGAATCTGCGGTGTTTGCACCACCGTGCACGCCATCACCTCGGTGCGCGCGGTGGAGCACGCTGTGGGTCTGACTGTGCCCATGAACGCACAGTACATCCGCAACCTGATCCT
The DNA here is from genome assembly GCA_030610025.1 of Acidobacteriota bacterium. Classification (GTDB taxonomy): domain Bacteria; phylum Acidobacteriota; class Thermoanaerobaculia; order Multivoradales; family JAHEKO01; genus JAUVRX01. The sequence continues at coordinate 4,465 of JAUWSP010000171.1, forward strand.
GGCAGCTCACGGGATGCACGATCACATCGTGCACTTCTACCATCTGTCGGCGCTCGATTGGGTCGATATCGTCTCGGCTTTGCAGGGCGATCCGGCCAAAGCGAGCAAGCTGGCGGAGACCCTGTCGGAGTGGCCCGGGAACAGCACCGAGGAGCTCTCGAAGGTCAAGGCAAAGCTGCAGGGCGTGGTGGACAGTGGCCAGTTGGGCATCTTCGCCAATGGCTACTGGGGTCACCCGGCCATGCACCTGCCGCCGGAGGTCAACCTGCTGGCGGCCAGCCACTACCTGCAGGCTCTCGAGTATCAGCGCAAGGCGAATCAGGTCGTGACCATTCTGGGTGCGAAGACACCCAACATCCAGAACCTGGCCGTCGGGGGCGTGGCCAACGCCATCAACCTGGACAACCTGGCGACGCTGAACATGAAGAAGCTGTATCAGGCGAAGGTGCTGCTGACGGAGGTTCAGCAGTTCATCAAGCAGGTCTACCTGCCGGATGTCATCGCCATCGCCTCCATGTATCCGGAGTGGCTGGGGTACGGTGCCGGCGTGACGAACTACATGGCCGTGCCGGACATGCCCCTCGACGAGGCGGGGACAGAGTTCGACCTGCCTGGCGGCACCATCATGAACGCCGATCTGGGCTCCTTCAAGCCGATCAGCAGCTTCAACGACGAGTACTTCCGAGACAACGTCGAGGAGGGGATCTCCCACTCCTGGTACGACGGCGACTGGCAGCGGCATCCCTGGGAGGAAGAGACCGTTCCCAAATACTCCGAGTGGGAAGACGACGGGAAGTACTCCTGGGTGAAGTCGCCGCGGTTCCAGGACGCGCCGATGCAGGTCGGTCCTTTGGCGCAGGTGCTCGTGGGCCTGGCCTCCGGCCACGAGCTCTTCACCACGTACGGCACCTACGTTCTGGTGGAGGCTGGAAATCTCGCCGGCGTGAAGCTGTCAGCGAAGGCTCTGCATTCCACACTCGGTCGCCACGCTGCTCGGTGTATCCGCACGGTTGTGCTTTCCGATGTGGCTCTCGAGCACTGGGGACTGCTGGCCAACAATATCGCCAGCGGCGACACGGAGATCTTCCGGCCACCGGAGTTCACGGGCGTCCAGAAGGGATTCGGATTCCACGAAGCGCCGCGCGGCGCGCTCTCCCACTGGGTGGTCATCCGCGATGGGAAGATCGAGAATTACCAGTGCGTCGTGCCGTCGACCTGGAACGCCGGGCCAAGGGACAGCAAGGGACAGATGGGACCCTACGAGTCATCGCTCATGGGCAACCCGGTTGCCGATCCCGAGCGGCCGCTGGAGGTCGTGCGGACGGTGCATTCGTTCGACCCATGCCTGGCTTGTGCCATTCATACCCATGATGCAGAGGGTGAGGAGCTGGTGAAGGTTCGGGCACTGTAGAAGCAAACTGGAGGTCCTGGCGCCGATATCCGCGTTCGACGCCAGGACCCACAGCCCCATCCGAGCCGAGTCGCCCCTCGGCTCTTCTTTTTAGGTGCCACCCTTTTTTTTGAAAGAAGTCGGGGCGACCTTTCGTCTTTAATGGACATGGGACGCCGCCTTCGATTCATCCCCCCTGGAGGCTGCCTCGTCGAAGTCACGAACCGCACCATCCAGGGCCGATTCCTGCTGAGACCTTCTGCTGAGCTCAATCGCCTACTCATCGGAGTGCTTGGTCGAGCACAACGACTCTACGGAGTCCGGCTCCATGCCTTCGTGGTGCTTTCGAACCACTACCACCTTCTGCTTACCGTCGAAAGTGCGCAACAACTGGCGTTATTCGTCGGCTATTTCCAGGGGAATTTGGCCAAGGAGGCAGGGCGACTTCATCGCTGGAGGGGACC
>JAUWSP010000249.1 GCA_030610025.1 Acidobacteriota bacterium
AGCTCGACGGCTTCGGCTCGCGAGCCGTAGGTCTGCTCACTCATTCAACGTCCTTCCCGTCGACGTCCCGCGTCAGAACCAGGCAGCCCTGATCGTCCACCGTCCCCTGCCAGCCGCTGTTGACCACGGTGGAGCAATGCTGTTCGAACACCAGAGCGGGACCTCGAAGCTCGAAGCCCGCCGTAAGGGTCGACCGATCGTAGGTCCGCACGGCCCCCCAGGCACCGTCCATGAAGGCTCTCTGCCTCCGTGGCAACTCACCCATCGAGGCTCCCGCCCCACCGTCTCCTCCCAGAAAGCCCATCGAGGAGCTTACCGAAGACGCCACGACTCTTGCCGACTCCACCTCGATGGCTCGATCTTCAGGGCGGTATCCATAGTGATCCGCATAACTCTGGATGAAGGCCTCTCGCAGGTCGGTCGCAGGAGCCGCCTCCACCTCGAGACTCGATTCCTGGCCACTGAACCGCAAATACACCAACCGCCTCCGCACTTCGACGCTAGACCTGTCGACCCCCTCATTAACGACTGCCTCGACTGCCTGGCGACTGAGCTCCTCGAGCAGCGAGTCCAAGAACCCTGCCACTTCCTGCAGTGACTCCAGGAGCTGTCGCTCCGCAAAGCGCTCGATGCAGGCTTGGCCCAGACCGACAGCGCTCAGCAGGCCGGCATCGGCCGGCACCAGCACGGGAGGCACGTCCAAGATCTCCGCCAGGGCGCAGGCGTGCTGACCACCGGCTCCCCCGAACGCGACCAGTGCGAAATCACTGGGTCTGTAGCCCCGCCTTATCGAGATTCGGCGAACGGCCTCGGCCATCCGCTCATTGGCGATGTCGAGCAGCCCTTCGAGCATCTCCACCATCGAGATCTGCTCTTCATCGACCTCGTTGATCTGCGCCTGGAGAAGCGCCGCCTCCTGCCTGGCCAGATCTGGGTCGATAGGAATCTCGAAGGCCGAGGGCTGCAGTCGTCCGAGGAGCAGATTGATGTCGGTCAGAGTCAATGGACCGCCGGCACCGTAACAAGCCGGCCCGGGTGACGCGCCAGCGCTCTCGGGTCCGACCTTGAGCTGATGGCCGTCGAACCTGCATACGGAGCCACCTCCTGCTGCCACGGTCTCGATTGCCAGAGTCGGTGCCATGAGATGAGCATCACCGACCCGCGTCTCGAAGAGATAATCGTAGTCGCCGTCGAATCGAGAGACATCGGTCGAGGTCCCCCCCATGTCAAATGCCAGGCTCTGCGGAAATCCTGAGCGGATCGCAGCTTGAGCCGCACCGACGACGCCGCCAGCCGGGCCAGACAGCAGGCTGTCCTTGGGTAGGAACTCCGAGGACCTTACCAGCCCCCCAGCGCTGGTCAAGACATGCAGGCTTCCCGCCGCCAGCGCTTCGTCGACCCGGTGCAGATAGGTCTCGATCACATCTGCAAGGTAGGCGTTCACCACCGCGGTCTCCGCTCTGGGCACGATCTTGATCCGAGGTGCCAGCTCGGCAGAACAGGAAACATGGGTGAATCCCAGGGAGCGGAGCTCTTCCGCCAACGCCATCTCGTGACCAGGGCTTCGATAGCTATGATGGAAAGCTATGGCCGCCGTTCGAACACCACGCCCCAACAGTTCGCGAGCCCTCTCCCGAGCCGACGCAAGGTCGAGCGGCACAACTACCTCTCCGTCGGCAGCTACGCGCTCGTCCACCTCCACGACGGCACTATAGAGGGGGCGGGGCTTGAGGACCGCGAGAGCGAACAGATCCGAGCGCTGTTGGTTGCCGATTGCCAGGAGATCGGCGAAGCCACGGGTCACGAACAGTGCGGTATCAGCGCCCCGTCTCTCCAGTAGGGCATTGGTGCCCCGCGTCGTGGCAAGGCGCATGGCCATCGGTGGCAAGACTCTTCCGAGAGGCACTCCGGTTACCAGATGGGCGGCCAGGATAGGCGCCTCTTCAGCAATGAGGATCTCGCACGCGGTCCCAACGGCAATCCGCCCGAGGTCGCGCTGCAGCGCGACCTCAGAGGTGGCTTGGAGATGGCGGGCAATGGTGGCAAGGTCGTCTCCACCACCGAGGAGTCGCAGTCGCGCTCCCTCCAGAAAGCCGTCCTTCAAGTCCCAACCGAGATCTAGAACCAACCGGCTGGGGCTCACCACTCGGGTAACCCTGCCACGCAGACAGCTGCTACTCAGGAGCTTGGCGCGATGGATCCTGCCGGCCGGATCCCGGCCGATGCAGTCGGTGAAGGTGCCACCCGTGTCCACCCACAGGTGCCACAGTCCGGATCGTGATCCCGTCTCATTCACGGCGCTGGACCCGACCCCAACCTCTAGTCGCCGATCACCTTGATCAGGACTCGCTGGGTTCGCCGGCTTTCGAGCCCGCCGAGAGAGACCTGCGGAGCACTCTTCTCGAAGCCCATCCGATCTGGCACCTGCATGGACAGATACTTGGCAAGGGATTTCAAACCGGCCTCCACGGTCGAGTCGTCAAGAGGTAGCGCGCCATCGACGAAGTCTGCGCATCACCAGGATCAGTGTCAGCACGACGAGCAGACCCGCGAAGACCGTAGTCAACACTGATAGCATGGACAGGCCAAACGACCCAGCCAGCTCGAAAGTCTACAGAATCGGGTTGCCGAGCCCAGCAGTCGCCACAGAGGAGATCTGACGACCGCCGGCGGTGGTCATTTGAACGGCTCCGGCCAGCCCACCCCCCGCAATGATCGCCAGAATCACCCGCAGGACCGGGTCCATGCCGGTAACGACCGACGCTGTGGCGACCATGCCCGCCACGACCGCAGCCGGGGTTGCCACGGTATCCAGAAGGTTGTCCAACCAGGGGACATAATAGGCGACGATCTCGAGAACAGTGGCCGCACCGAAAGCGACCAGGGCCTCGCTGCTCGCCATCCATCCGAACTTGGGCGACAGCTCGAGAAACCCGCCTCGCGACGCGAGGTTGATGATCAGCAAAGGCACGAAAACACGGAACCCCGTAGCCGCGCTGAGTCCCAGGCCCAGGAATACGCTGACAATCGATTGATCCATGACGGCTATCGCGAACCAGGCCCTACTCTACTGCATCGATGGCTTCGATCCGGCGCGCGTGTCGCCCCCCTTCGAACGAAGTATCCAACCAGATGCCAACGATTAGCAAGGCCATCTCCAACGACACCAGGCGCTGGCCGATGGACAGCCCGTTGGCATCATTGTGCTGTCTGGCCAGGCGGGCGGAGGTCTCGCTCCAGCACAGTGCGCATCGAACGCCAGGAACCCGGTTGGCACACATGGCCTCACCATTTCCAGAGCCTCCAAGAACGATGACCCTGTCACACTCGCCAGCTGAAACAGCGAATGCGGCCGGTCGGATGAAGGCTGGGTAGTCGGCCGAGAGCTCGGAATCGGTACCGAAGTCGACGACCTCATGACCCAGCTTCGCAAGATGGCCTTTGATCGCCTCTTTGTAACGATATCCGGCGTGATCTGACGCTATCGCAATTCTCATACCGATCCTCCAGTCCTCGGTTCCCAAAAGTTCGTCCAACAGCCCAGGCCTAGCGCAATCGTCTCTTCAAGCTCCCAAGCCAGTAGCCCATCTCCGGCAGGCCAACGAGGCGAGCGGTCGAGAGATAGAGTCCGGCGTAGGCCACCAGGGCGATGACGGCTCTGGCCAGCATCGGCAGCGGTCTCATGAAGATCAGCATCAGAGCCACAGGTACAACCGTTGCGATGGCAGTCGCGAACATCCTGCCGATCGCCCGCAATGGCAGCCGGATGCCCAGCTTCTGGGCGTCCAAAGCCGCCAACAATCTCGACAGCTCGAACAGGGCACCCAACGAAGCACCCAGGGCCAGTCCCACGGCACCCATGAAGAGCTGGTGCCCTTCACCGGCAGAGCCGGTTATGCGGCTCACAGGAACCCGGTCGAACCAGACCATCGCAACCCCACCCACCAGGGCCGACAGGACGACACGCTCCACCGCCACGCGCGCCGGCGTCCTGGTCTGCCCGAGAGCGTAGAAGACGTTATTGAGCAGCCTCGAGGTACTGCTGGCCAACAAGCCCAGACTGTATGCAGCCAGTACCACGTAGACCAGCCAGTTGTCTTGCAGGCCAAAGCTCCCTCTTCGGAAGAGACCGCCCACGAAGTAGAAGCCCAGGAACAGGTATCCCACAACCGTCGGGACTGTCAGGAAAGACATCTGTCGAATCGACGCATCGAGGCGTTGGCTCAGGCCTGCCTGATCCGCCGGCGACGTTCGTAGAGACAGCTCGGGCAGCTCAGCCGCTGCGACTGAAACACCGAACAAAGCGATCGGCAGCAGGTAGAGGATCTGTGCCCAACCCAGCGCAGCGATGGCCCCGGGAACCAGAAAGGAGGCCAGCACCAGATCGAAATACCCCGACAACTGGACCGCACCTCGACCCGCGGCGAGTGGCGCAAAGGCGCCCAGGGCTTTGGTGACACCCTCGACCCGTGTCGACAGGGAGAGCCGAAATCCCTTCAAGAGTCGGAAGACAAGCGGCAGTTGCACCGCAAACTGGAGTATTCCGCCGATCAGCGCACCGATGCAGGCGGCGATGAGCAGTCGACTCCGAAATGCGGTCTCGGTCAGGGCGCTCTCAGGTCCACCACGAGCGTGCCAGCCCGAAGAAGCCGCCACCCACAGAGCCAGGATAATCGACGTGTTCCACAGCACCGGCGCGAAATAGGCCAGGAAGAACCTTCGGTGGCTGTTCAGCACGCCCAGAGACCACGCCGACAACACCAGGACCGCCGTCATCGGAAAGACGATTCGCACCGCCGTCACGGCCAATCGGTATCGATCCACCTCGGCCAGTCCGGCCGCCACTCGTGCCGCGTCTCCCAGATAGCCGGGCGCCAGGATCGCGACGATGGGCTCGGCAAGGAGAATTCCCATCAAGGCCAACAGCGACGCGACGGCCATCAATAGGCCCAGGATCGCACCAGCAAATCGGCCCGCTTCTTCCCGCCTGCCGGCACTGACCAGGCGCGAGTAGATAGGGATGAAGGAGGCTGAGAGCGTCTGCTCGCCGAGCAGATTCTGCAACAGATTTGGGCCACGCAGCGC
>JAUWSP010000533.1 GCA_030610025.1 Acidobacteriota bacterium
CTGGTCTCGACCCTGTTGACGCTGTTCATCATCCCGTCGATCTACGCCCAGGTGAGCCGATTCAGAGGCCAGTTGACGGGCGAGAAGACTACCGGCGTGGCCGGGGATCGGCCAGCTCTGGGTGAAGTGGCGCCAGCCGACGCGGCGCCCTCCGAGAGTGGCTAGAGGCGGCAAGGCAAGGAGTCAGGTGTGAGCAGAGACAATCCGATCGAAGCGGTCACCGCCGAGACGACCACTCGGGAAGCACGCCTGCCCCGATTCTCGCTCGACCGGCGCATCACGGTCCTGATGATTCTGCTGACGGTGATCGTCCTCGGGACGGTGGCCACTCTCAGTATTCCTGTCGAGCTCCTACCATCCGGCTTCTCGGGTCCCCACCTGAGCGTGCGGGTCCCCTGGCGGGAGGCTCCTTCGCGGGAGGTTCTCGACAAGATTGTCCTGCCGCTCGAGGAAGAGCTCTCGACCGTCGCTGGCATCGATACGTTGAACTCGTACGCTCGAACCGGCTTCGGCATGTGCAACCTCATGTTCAAGCAGGGCACGGACATGGATGTGGCCTACCGGGAGGTGCGGGATCGAGTCGAGCGGGCTCGGGTCCAGATGCCCGACGATGTGGAGCAGATCTTCGTCTACAAGGACGATGCTTCCGGCATCCCGATCTTCTTTCTGGGCCTGGCCATCGACCCGGCGGTGGTCGATGTCTACAACCTGATCCAGGACGAGATCGTCCTACCGCTGCAACGCATCGACGGAGTGGCCTCCATCGAAACCCATGGTCTGGAGGAAAAAGAGATCCTCATCGAGCTCGATCGGGAAAGGACCTCGGCGGCGGGATTGAACATCTACGAGCTGGCACAACAGCTTTCGGGTGACAACTTCACCCTCTCCAGCGGTACGGTCTACCAAGGGGACAAGAAGCTGCTTCTGCGGTCGGTGGCCCGGTACAACAGCCTGGATGAGCTGGAGGATCGTCTCGTGGCACCGAACGTGCGGCTGCGAGACATCGCCACGGTCACTTTCGATCTGCCCAAAAAGACCTATCGGGTGCGAGCCATGAGCAAGCCCGCGGTGGCGATGGCCATCAACAAGGAAGGCGACGCCAACACCCTGGAGACGACCCGTCGGGTAGAGGCGGTGGTGGAGCAACTCCAGCAGAACCCTCGCCTGCAGCTCATCGAGATGACGGTGCTCTTCAATCAGGGCCAGATCATCAGGGAGTCGCTGGACACGATGTTCGACAGCGGCAAGGTGGGCGGAATCCTCGCGCTCATGGTCCTGCTCTTCTTCCTGCGCCGTGTCCGCATGACCCTGATCGTTACCCTGTCGATTCCGGTGAGCATCGTCATCGCTCTGACCGTCATGTACTTCGCGGGAGAGTCCCTGAACATCCTGACGCTGTTGGCCCTGATGATCTCCGTCGGCCTGCTGGTGGACAACTCGGTCGTGGTGGCCGAGAACATCTTCCGGTTGCATCGCGAGGGGATGCCGAGGCGCCAGGCCTGCATCCAGGGCGCCGGCGAGATCGCTTTGGCCATCGTCATGGCAACGCTGACGACCATCGTCGTCTTCCTGCCGGTCTCCCTCGTCGAGGGCATGGGGCAGTTCTTCCTCCTGCGGCTCTCCATCCCCATCTCGGTGGCTCTTCTGGGCTCCCTGCTGGTGGCCCTGATCTTCATTCCGCTCTTCGTCTACACAACTCTGCCGGACAAGGAGATCGAGAACCACAAGAAGGCTAATCCACTGTTCAACGGGCTCAAAAAGGCGTATGACGTCACCTTCGGCAAGCTCAATCGCTCCTACATCAAGATGTTGGCGGTCTTTCTGCGACGACGGTTGGATCTCGTGTTGTTGTTGCTGGCGGTTTTCGGTCTGACGGCCGCCCTGCCCATGAAGCAGACGAAATTCGTCGATGTCCAGGACGAGGACCGCGGCGGCTTCGAGATCAACGTCACCTTGCCGCAGAACACCACCCTGGAAGAGGCTGAGGAGTATTTCCTGGTCGGCGAGAAGATCATCGAGGATATGGCGGAAGAGCTGGATCTGGACGGGTGGTTCATCCAGCACCGCAGCACCTATGGGTCCTTCCAGGGCTGGTTCAAGGAGGAGCGAACCCACAAAGTGAGTCCCAAGGAAGCGACCAAGCGAGTCAAGGAGCTGCTGCCCGAAAGGGCCGGTGTCAAGCTCTTCACCAGCGAGGACCAGCAGGGCGATGACCGGCAGGGGAAGGGAACCCACACCTTCAAGCTCGAAGGGGAGGATGCCGGCATCCTGGAGGCCACGGCGGTCCAACTGGAAGAGATCTTCGCCTTGGTGGAGGGTGTCATCGGTGTGAAGAAGGTCGGCGACGACACGCCCAGCGAGATGGCCCTGGTGCTGGATCGGGAGCGCATGCAGGCCCAGAACATCAATCCGATGGTGGTCTCGGCCGTCGTCGGCTATGCGCTGCGAGGCCAGACCCTGCCCCGGTACCACCAGGCGGGCAAGGAGATTCCGGTGGTCGTGCGTTTCAGGGAGGAAGACCGGGACTCCCTCGATGAGCTCAACAATTACTGGGTACCCACCAATGATGGCGCCTTCGTACCGTTGTCATCGATAGCCGAGCCCCGCTATCTGGCCTCGGCTCAGCGGATCTTTCGCACCAACACGCGCACCTCGCGGGAGATCACCCTCGAGCTCGAGGAGGACGAGGAAGACGCGACCCGGGCCCGTCTCATGGCCATGGCAAGCCTCATCGAGCTGCCCGAAGGTGTGATCTTTGGCATGGGAGAGGGCATGCAGGGCCTGAGCGAAGACCTGCAGAACATGCTCTTCGCCGGCGTCATCTCGGTGATCTTCATCTATCTGCTCATGGGCTTCCTGTTCGAGAGCTTCATCCTGCCGCTCTCCATCATCCTGACCATCCCCCTCGCA
>JAUWSP010000129.1 GCA_030610025.1 Acidobacteriota bacterium
ACTCGCACGAGCGACTGGCGATCAGGTATCCACCGACAGCGAGCACGGCCAGCACCGGCAGCAACCTGGAGAGCCATTTGAGAAAGGCAGGCTTGCGCTTCTCGTCCTCGTCCTCTTCGGACTCCTCGACCCCTTCCGATTCGTCCGGTGCCTCGACCATGAAGACTCCGGCAGCCTCTGGAAGCTCGTCATCGGCCTCCTCGACGACTGGCACCGATACGGAGGTGTCGAGGTCCTTGGATTCGGGCTCGCTCTGCTGCGCTGCCGACTCGGGTAGGTCCAGAAGCTCGCGAACATAGCTGCTCATTTCCCTCTGGCCAGGCGTCGGATCGAACTCTGCCAGCAACTCTTCGAGGCCGCCCTGCAACTCACCGGCAGTCTCGTATCGTTCGTCGGTCTCTTTGGCCAGCGCTTTCAGCAACAGACCCTTGACGCGGGACGGGATGGACGGGTTCTGGATGATTCTCTCCGCGGTGTCACATTCCCGCACCGCTTCCAGGACAGACAGCTCGCTCTCGCCGCTGAAGAGCCGTTCGCCCGTGAGCATTTCGAACAACACGGTACCGGTGGAAAAGATGTCGGAGCGATGGTCGATGGATCGTCCCCAGGCCTGCTCGGGAGACATGTACTGCAGTTTCCCTTTCAGCGCGCCCATCTGTGTGGTGCTGATCTTGGACACCGCCTTGGCAATGCCGAAGTCACAGAGCTTGATGTCGCCCTCGTAACTGATCAACACGTTGTGAGGCGATACATCGCGATGCACCAGGCCGAGCTCGGTGTTGTTGAAGTCCTTGCTGCGATGAGCGTAGTCGAGAGCGTCGGCAGTGCGAGACGCTATGTAGAGAGCCAACCCTGCTGGTAGGGGCTTGTCCCTCTTGCGCCCGGTGTCGAGCAGTTGTCGGAGGTTCTGACCCTCGACATACTCCATGGCGATGAAGTAGTCGTCATCGACCTTGCCCAGATCGTAGATATGAGTGATGTTCTGGTGATTCAGTTGGGCGGCCAGCTTGGCCTCGTCGATGAACATATCGACGAAGTCCTGGTTTTCCGCTGGCTGAGGGAGGATTTTCTTGATCGCGACCCGCTTCTCGAAGCCCTCGACGCCTTTGCGTCGCGCCTTCCAGACTTCGGCCATGCCGCCGAGGCCGATACGCTCCTCGAGGGTGTACTCTCCGAACTCGATCACCGACTCAGAGGCCGGCTCTGGTTCGGGCTCCGGCTCCTCTTCGCTCACCGCCTCCGCTTCACTCACCAGTGCGTCGATTTCGTCGGAGAGATCGTCCTGGGGAGGTTCCTGATCCGAGGCCGCTTCAACTTCCTCTTCCGTCTCTTCTGTCGCTTCTGGGATCTCTTCGTCAGCCTCGGCTGTCGGTGGGGCGGCAGGCGCGTCTGGGGCCGGGGTCTTGGCTTTGCCGAGATCGAGGCCGTCAAGGGCCTGTGACAGCAGGCTGTCGACATCGTCGGCGGAGCTATCGTCCCTCGAGGCTTTCTCGGGCTGCGAAGCAGCTCCCAGCGAAGCGGCAAGCACGCCAGCCAGGGTATCGCTCAGCTTGGCTTCGAGATCCTCATCGATATCGACGGCGGCGGGAGCCGGTTCGGGCTCCGGCGGGGCCGGAGCTGGCGCGGTCTGGCGCAATAGCTCGGCCACATCCAGGTCCTCTCCAGGATCGCCGGTCTGTCTGGCTTGCGCTTCCACCGCATCGACCAGGGCCGGCACGGTCTCCTTGGCCAGCTCTTCCAGGTCCGAGAGGTCGGCGAGACTGTCATCGGGAGCATCGTCTGCCTCGATGTCGTCCAGCTCGATCTCCTCGGCTGAGGTCTCATCGCTGGCGGCCGTTTCCTCTTCGACCGGTTCCGCTTCAGGGCCCTTCTCTTCGGATGCAGCGGCCTCCTTGGGCTCGTCCTTGTCCAGGATGCCGTCGAGGAGATCACCGAAAATCTCTTCCGTAGAGAGGATTCGAACGTCGGTGCCAGCGTCGGTCGAGGTCTTTTTGTCCGTCGCAGTGGAGAGCTTGTCTTTGATGGTTGCGATCAGCTCTTCGGTCTGCACTGGCTTGACCAGTACCGCCTCGATGTCCTCGCCCTCGGTCGAGCTCTCTTCGTTCGTGGTCAGGAGCACGACTCCAGGCCCGCCGCTGCGGCGAGAAAAGGTCCGAACCAGGTCGTCGACTCCCTTGAGCTCATCGTTCAGCAAGACGAGCTGCGGCGCGAACTCAGAGGCCGCCCTGAGGGCCTGAGCGCGGCTCTTTACCGTCTTGACCAGCCAGCCCTGAGAGGCCAGCACGGATCGGACGTGATCGATAGTCGAGGTTTCATTCTCCGCCAGAAGGATCAACGCCATCGCGGTCTCCCGTCGTGGATACATTTTTTTAGCATTCTATCCTTCTCGTGGTCAATGCATTTTCAACGTGAACCCCTTGCTCGACAGAGGTTTAGCCCGCTTGTAGCGGTTGATCGAGGGTGCCGTCAGAGTCCTTGGGATAGAGTCCGCGTTGGAGTTCTTTGTGGGCAAGCTACCGATTCGTGATGAAAACTCAGGCCGGGCGGAGACGAGACCGGCGCCTCGGCGAGCCGCGAAGGATCGTGGAGCTCTTCGGGACAAACTGTCGCGGCCGCTGACGGACCTGAGAATCTCGGTCACCGACCGTTGCAATTTTCGGTGTCGCTACTGCATGCCCAGGGAAGTTTTTGGATCGGACTTCGTCTTCCTGCCACGCTCTGAGATCCTCTCGTTCGAAGAGATCCATCGAGTGGCCCGGGTCTTTCAGCAGTTCGGGGTTCGTAAGTTCCGTCTCACCGGTGGGGAGCCTCTGCTGCGGGCCGATCTCACGGTGCTCATCGAGATGCTGGCGGCGCTGCCAGACAGTGAAGTGGTCTTGACGACCAATGGGGCGCTGCTGGCCCAGCAGGCCGAGGCGCTGGCGACGGCAGGATTGAGCCGGGTAACGGTCAGTTTGGATGCGATCGACGACGACGTCTTTCATCGGTTCAACGACGTCCGATTCCCGGTCGATGACGTCTTGAAGGGAATCGCTGCTGCGGTCGAGGCGGGCCTGGCCCCCGTCAAGGTCAACGCGGTGATCAAGAAGGGGGTCAACGAAGCTCACCTGGTCGAGCTCGTCGAGCACTTCAGGGGCAGCGGCATCCTCCTCCGGCTCATCGAGTACATGGATGTCGGCAATACCAATGGCTGGAAGATGGACGATGTCGTCTCGGGGGGCGAGATCCTCGAGCGGATCCAGGCGATCCACGCGTTGGAACCGATCGAGCCCGATCATGCCGGAGAGGTTGCGAAGCGCTGGAGCTATAGGGATGGTGAAGGTGAGGTCGGAATCATCACTTCGGTTACCCAACCCTTCTGCGGCGACTGCAGTCGGGCCCGGGTGTCGGCCGACGGTCGCTTGTACACCTGTCTGTTTGCCTCCGAGGGGATCGACATTCGCGAGCTGTTGCGAAGGGACTCGGGTGACGACGCCTTGAGGGAGCTCGTGAGCTCTGTCTGGACGCAACGGCGAGACCGTTACTCGGAGCTCCGGACCCGGGCTACGGCAAAACAGCCCAGAGTCGAGATGTCCTATATCGGCGGCTGAAAAGGCCGGCGACCTACCGTTCGAGCCGCAAGTAGCACCAGGTTTGCCGAAATTCGGGTGGGATCTCTCGAATTTGTGGAGGATTCCACTGCTCCCAGGGCGCCATTGGCTTAACCTGAATCCGGAAGACATCAGCTCGATAGGGGGCATTCATCCCTGCCCGACTTGAGGCGGAGGAAGGTGTGATGAGACCAAACCAACAACCGAACCGCACTTCAGCACACGCCGTCGACTCTGAACCTCGTGTCTCGAATCGGGCTCCGCTGGAGCGCAAGGTCGTCTTGAAGTTCCACGATTTCGGCGGCTTTTCCATCGAGTACTCAGCCAACATCTCGACCTCCGGCATGTTCGTCAAGACGACCTCGCCGAAGCCCGAAGGGTCGATCTTCATCTTCGAGATCTGGCTGGGCGACGAGCGCAAGCTCATCCACGGCCTGGGCGAAGTGGTCTGGATTCGTGACGAGGAGGAGTCCCCTGACAGACCGGCTGGAATGGGTGTCTCCTATCTCAAGCTGGATGACGAGAGTCGTGTCGCGATCGGACGCATCGTCGAGCATCATCTTCTGGAGGAGAGTGGAGCGTTGACGGACTCGAGCTCGGATGCCGAGGGCTCGGATGACGTAGATCTCGCGGGCGGGGGCCTGCGCCCAGTGCCGATCGGGGAACCGCGCTCCGGGGAGCTTCTGGTCCTCGATGAGAACGAGCTCCAGCTCGACGACCCTCTCGGCCCGACGATGGAGTCGGGAGTCATTGGCAGCCAGCCACGCCAGGGCGGGCGCTCTGGGCGCAGTCATGTGGCTCTCTGGCTTGTCCTGCTTCTGGCTGTGGCAGGGGGCGTCGGCTATCTGTGGTACAGCGGTGGCCTACAACCTCTGGGACCCTGGCTGGAGAGCTTGATGTGAGCACCTTGCTGATCGTGATCGCAGTCGCCTTCGCGACGACTGCTACGACCCGGCGCCCCGTTGTCACCGCCCTCTGTTCGAACGAGCGCAGGCGCGAGTAGATCCAGCGACATCCCCACCTTTCCAATCGTCGCAGCCGTAACTGTCTGCGACAGAGCCTATCTGCGATAAAGTTTGGCTTCGCTTTGCGTTCGATCCTCGTCCTGGCTCGGAGCCGGGGAGGTCGACGCTGATCCTGCCGCTGTTGGGGGAACGCTTATGAGAGTTTCGAGATCACTGGCCTGCGGGGCCTTCTTCGTGCTGTCCGTCGGACTGGTTCTGGCGCAGCCCGTTGGCGCCGAGTACATCACCCATCAAATGGACATAGCCCTCGACCCAGCGGAAGGCGGCATCACTGTCACCGACCGCATCCAGTTGGGCTCCGCTCCTGGCGACGAACCGGTCGAGTTTCTCCTCAGCTCGGTCCTGGAGATCGAGAGCACGAATCCTCCTGTGGAACAGGTGCCGCTGGGCGAGTTCGACGGCTTCTTCGGCATCAACGGCGCCAGTATCGAGCTGGGCACGGATCTGGAGCTCGCCCGCTACCGCCTGGCCTCCTTCCCCGAGGGAGGAGTGATGACGATCTCGTATCGTGGCAAGGTCGACTTCGGTCTGTCCGCCCAGAAGGAGGAGTACACCCGTGGCTTTCGCGAGACCGCCGGCATCGTCGGTGAGGAGGGTGTCTATCTGGCCGCCAGTGGATTCTGGTATCCGTACTTAGGCGAGGAGCTGATCGAGTTCGAGCTCGCCGTGGAACAGCCCGCCGGCTGGCACGTGATCAGCCAGGGCAATGGCACCTCTCGGGGGGAGGATGGCCGCGCCGTCTGGTCCTCGGGAGGGCCGATGGACGAGATCTATCTAGTTGGGGGCCCCCTGGTTGTCTACAGCGAATCTGCTGGCGCAGTGGAAGCGCAGGTCTACCTCCACGAGGCCGACGACGCTCTGGCGGAGAAGTATCTGAAGGCCACCGCGCAATACGTCGAGATGTACCGGGAGCTCATCGGCCCCTACCCCTATGAGAAGTTCGCCCTCGTGGAGAACTTCTGGGAGACCGGCTATGGGATGCCCTCCTTCACCCTGCTCGGGCCCCAGATCATTCGCTTTCCCTTCATCCTGAACTCTTCCTATCCGCACGAGATTCTCCACAACTGGTGGGGCAACTCGGTCTTCGTGGACTACGCCACCGGCAACTGGTGCGAGGGTCTGACGGCCTACATGGCCGACTACCTGATCCAGGAACAGAGAGGCAAGGGTGAGGCGTACCGTCGTGCGACGATGCAGAAGTACCGCAATCACGTGAAGGAGAGCAGGGACTTCCCATTGAAGGAGTTCCGGTCGCGGCACAGTGCTGCCACGGAGGCCGTCGGCTATGGAAAGACCCTGATGGGGTTTCACATGCTGCGCCTGCATGTCGGTGACGAGGCCTTCCGCCGCACCACGGCCCGGTTCTACCGGGACTTCCGGAACCAGCGTGCCTCCTTTCGCGATCTCCAGGCCACCTTCGAAAACGAAACGGGAGAGGATCTCGCTTGGTTCTTCGATCCGTGGGTGGAGCGTCCCGGGGCCGCCGCGCTCGAGATCGAAGTTCGCGAGGTGCGGGAGTCGGCCGGCGGATTTGTCGTCAGTGCCTCCCTGGTCCAGACCCAGTCGATAGAGTTCTTCGAGCTCGAGGTGCCGGTCGCCCTGTTGACCGAGTCCGGAACAGAGGTCACCGTGATTCGGACCACGGGCACCCAGACTCCGTTCACCCTCGAAGCGGCCTCTCGACCCCTGGCCATCCAGGCCGATCCGGAGTTCGATGTCTTCAGGCTTCTGGACTCCAGAGAGATCCCACCTTCCATCGGGCAGATCTTTGGCGAGCCGCAGATCCTGGCGGTCCTGCCATCGACGGCGGGCGAAGCCGCGTTGAAGGCGTACCGCGACCTGGCCGAAGGCTGGCAGAGCGACAGTCACTCCATCGAGGTGGTGATGGACAGCGATCTGGGCAGCCTCCCCGCGGATCGGTCCGCCTGGATCATGGGCCGCGAGAATCTGCTGGCGGAGCGGCTCTTTGCAGCCGACCTGGCGGGCGTCGAGGTGACCTCAGCGCAGCTGGGTCTGGGCGACGAAGCGGTGCCCTGGGCCGATCACTCCATGGTGATCGTCCGCCGTCACCCCGCCACGCTCGACAAGGCTGTCGGCTGGTTGGTGGCCGAGCCGGAAGCGGCCTTCGCAGGCCTGGGCCGCAAGCTGCCTCACTACGGCAAGTACTCCTACCTGGCGTTCGAAGGCGGCGAGCCCACGAACGTCGTCAAGGGTCAGTGGCCGACGACCGACTCGCCGTTGCTGGTAGATCTGCGGCCGGAGGGCGAGCGTCAGGGTACGGCGTTGCCGGCGATGCAACTGGCGGAGCGCCAGGCCCTGGCGGATCTGCCACCGGTCTTCTCCCAGGCTCGCCTCATGGAGCATGTGGAGTTTCTGGCCTCACCCGACCTGGAGGGTAGGGGAGTGGGCACCGCAGGTCTCGACAAGGCGGCCGAATATCTCGTTCAGCAGTTCGAGCAGGCGGGCCTGGAACCGGGCGGCGACGATGGCACCTATCTCCAACGCTTGACGATGAAGGAGGGCCCGGATGGCTCGCCGGTCGATGTTGCCAACGTCATCGGAGTCCTGCGCGGCGCTCGTGACGACTGGAAGGACCAGGTTGTGATCGTCGGCGCCCATATCGACCATCTCGGTCGTGGCTGGCCCGACGTGCACAGCGGCGACGAGGGCAAGATTCATCCGGGCGCCGACGACAACGCCAGTGGTGTGGCGGTTCTGGTGGAGCTGGCCAAGGTCCTGGCCGAGGGTGAGGCACCA